>DASWBF010000249.1:0-13212 GCA_036390735.1 Mycobacterium sp.
GGCCCCTCGCGCAAGACGGTTTCCAGGGTGCGACCCTCGATCAGCCGCGTGTCCACATAGAGCCGTCCATCGATTTCGCCGTACGTGTGGATCGGAACCGCGTGTGGCTCGTTAAGCCGTGTTGCCAGCTCCGCCTCGCGCCGGAACCGCTGGACAAAGTCTTCGTCCTGCGCGAACTGCGGAGGCAGCACCTTGATGACCACCATGCGGTCGGTCACGGTGTCATGTGCGCGCCAGACGTCGCCTATGCCATCGCGACCAAGCGACTGCACCAACTCGTAAGGACCGAACGGAGAACCCGCCACCTAGGCATTCTCGCGCAAACGAGGCCGAAAACCGGCGGCTGCGGGAAATCTCGGAGCGCCTCACCGGCGCTGACTGACTACGCTGCCCGACATGGCCATCGCCCGGCCGGCGCCGATGGAGGCGGGAGGCACATTCAGAGGACGCTCGCGGGTACAACCGGCGCAGATGCCCGCCGTCGAGCTGCTCGAGCGGGCGGCTCAAGACGTCGAGCTGCCGCAGTCGCCGAACACCATCGTGATCGTCGACTACGGCGCGTGCGCGGGACACAACTCGCTGCTGCCGATCGGCGCCGCCATTTCCATCGTGCGCAACCGGGCGGAAGCCAGCCGTCCGATCTGCGTCTTCCACGCCGACGTCGCCGAAAACGACTACGCCGGACTATTCGAATCGCTGGAGACCGACCCGCAGAGCTACCTGCGTGACGACCCGGCGACGTTCGCGGCGGCGATCGGGCCGTCGGTGTACCGGCAGGTGGTGCCGACCGGCCTTGTGACGCTGGGCTGGAGCGCATGGGCCGTGCACTGGCTGAGCCGCGTGCCGGCGCCGATCCCCGACCATGTTCACATCGAGTTGAGCCGCGACACCGACGCGAGGGCGGCGTATGCCCGTCAGGCCGCCGACGACTGGATCGCGTTCCTGACCGCCCGAAGCCGCGAGATGGTCCCGGGCGGACGCCTCGTGGTGCTCACGATGGCGCACGACGACGGCGACTGCAGCTACCAGCCGCTGCTCGAGGCGATCGTTGAGGAGCTGGCCGCCATGGTGGCCGAGGGTGTGGTCAGCCGTGACGAGGTGGCGCGGATGGCGGTTCCGTCGATAGGACGCAGCGAGGTCGAGCTGACCGCGCCGTTCGCACCGAAGAATCGGTTCGCCGGGCTGACGGTTGAACATCTGGAACTGTTCGACGCCGAGGACCAGTACTGGACGAAGTTCCAAAAAGACAGGGATGCAACAGCTTTCGCCACCAACTGGTCCGCGTTCGTCCGGGCGTCGGTGTTCCCGACCCTGCTCACCGCGCTCGAGGGCGGCGACAAGGGGCCAGATGCCGAGCGGTTCGTCGAGCGCCTGGAAACCGGCTTGCGTGGGCGGCTGGCCGACGACCCCAAGCGCGTGAGGCTTCCGCTCGCAAAGCTATCGCTGCACAAGAGCGCCTGGCCGCGCTGACCGGGGCTATCGGTTGCCCTGCGGAGCGAACAGGCCGGGAATCGACGGGAGCGGCGGAAGGGTGAAGGTCACCGGCGGCTGCGTACTGGGCGGCGGTGCCTGGGTGGGCTCCGACGGCGGCTGCTGGGCGGTCGGCGTCGCCGTTACGGTCGTGGTCGACGGAGGCGCTTGCGTCGTGGACGTCACGGTGGTGGTCTCGGCCGGCGGCGGGGGCGGCGCCTCTGAACTCGGTGCGGGTGCCGCCGGCGCTGGTGCGGCGGCTTGCGGGGGCGGCGCAGCCGCCTGTTGCTGAGCCGGCGCCTGATACTCCGTTGCCGGTGCCGGGACGGCGTACACAGTGCGCAGCGGCGAATCCTGCTGCGGCTGCGCGGGGCTTTCCGCCGGCGGTGCGGCCGCCACTCCTGGTGCTGCCTGCGTGGTCGACGGTGGCAGCGGCGAGGTGCCCGACGCTGGCGTGCTGTCGCTGCCGAACGCCACGACCGCGCTGGTACCGAGCAGCAGGACGACGGATGCGGCGACACCGAGCCACGACGATCGGCGCCGGTACCACGGCACCCCGGCAACGGCCGGTGCCTCGGCGGCGTCGAACTCGAATTGTGGGCGTGCACCGGACAAGCCCGTCGGCGCCGGCTCGCCCTCGTCATATGGCTCGACAGCCGGAACTAGCGGCGGCACGTCGTGCGCCTCGGACCAGGCCAGCGCTCGGAATGTGGTGGACGCCGCGTCGGCGTCGGCGAAGGCGGCCGGTGCCATAGCAGTCGCTGCGACGGCCGGTGCGATCACCGTCGCCTTGTCGTCGGCCGGCCCCCAGGCGGCCCGCAGCGCGGCACCGCCCGCGGCGGCCAACTCAGGGCGTGGGCTAGTGATCACGGGCACGCGGAAGCGCTCCGACAGCATCGCGGTGACGAGTGGGATGCGCGCGCCGCCGCCCACCGACGCGACGGCGACCAGGTCGCCCAGGCGCACGCCGCTGCGGTCGATCGTGTCCTGCACGACGCCCAGCAAGTCGGCCAGCGGCCTGCGGATCTGCTCCTCGAGTTCGGCGCGGGTCAGCCGCACCTCGCCGCGGAAGCCCGGCAGCTCCGCGTTCAGCGCGGTCACCGTCGTGCCGGACAGCCGCTCCTTGGCGCCGCGGCACTGCCCGCGCAACCGGTGCAGCGGCCCGAGCGCCGAGGTGCCGGTGGCGTCGACGGACGCCGCCGCGGACAGGTCGGTGACCACGTGGGTCAGCAGCGCCTGGTCGATCAGGTCGCCGGAGAAGTCGGTGTGTCGGACGGTGGGGCCGACGGGCGCGTATCCGCGCGACGCGTCGAGCAGCGTGATGCTGGTGCCGGTGCCGCCGAAATCGCACAGCGCGATCACCCCGCGCGCCGGAACGCCCGGGTCGGACTGCAGCGCGGAGATCGCCGCCGCGGCGTCGGAGACCAACGTGACCTGCCCGCGTCGGGACCATTCGGGCACCTGAGTCAGCGCGGTGCGCAGCGAGTCGACCGTGGCCGGACGCCAGTGCGCCGGATACGTGACCGTGGGCGGCTGGGCGGGCGGCCGGCCGCCCGTCACGGTGTAGAACAGCTCCCGCAACGCGTCGGCGACCAGGAACTCGCCGCGGTGCATGGCCCCGTCACCGGCAACCATGCCGACCGGGTCGCCCACCCGCTCGACGAACCCCGTCACCACCACGCCCGGCTGCGTGAGGTTGGGGTTCTCCCCCGGCACGCCCAGTTCGGGTGACCGCTGGCCGTACAGCGTCAGCACCGACTGCCGCGTGACCGGCGCGTGTCCCAGCTGCACGCCGGCAAACCGCGTCGCACCTATCGACAGGCCTATAGCCTCAGCCATCGCTCCCAAACCCGCTTAGAAAACCTAGAAAACAATGCCCTCCGATAGATGACATCGCCGGCGACGCCCGATCAGTTACTCAGCGAATCGTCCCTGCCCCCGGGATCAAAGGCAAGTCGAGCGCGGTGACCCATCCGGGCGCCAGGTCGTTGACCGCGGGCACAGCGTTCAACGCCCGCAGCCCCGTAGCCAGGCAGCCGGCCGCGGCGGCGTCGCGACCGGACCCGTCGGTGAACCGAAAAGCGGTCTCTTGGAAGATGCTTGGCGTTCCCTCGATGTCGACGCGGTAGACGTCGTCTTGGTTGCCCGACGGCCAATCCGGCGCGGCATCATGACCGATGCGGTTGACGTGCTCGAGCTGGATCCGGGTCTCGCCGCGGTACACGCCGTTGATCGTGAAGCGCACCGCAGCAACATTGCCGGGCGCGATAACGCCCTTGGCGGTCTTGCGTTCGGTGGGTGTCACCCACTTCTCCCAGGTCGTGGTGATCTCGTCGAGCATGATGCCCGCCGCGTGGGCGATCATCGGCACCGTCGGGCCCCAAGCGAACACCAGGATGTCGCTGTTCTCGAACAACGGCGTGAATTCCGGCGGCCTGCCGATCCCCATCTCGTTGTCGTAGTCGCCCTCGTAGTTGGTGTACTCGAGCAGCTCCGAGGCACGCACCTTGCGCACTTCACTGCAGAGGCCCATCAGCGTCATCGGGAACAGGTCATTCGCGAAGCCCGGGTCGATGCCGGTGGTGAAGCAGGACGATTCGCCGAGCTCGCACGCCTCGGTGATCGGGACGATCCAGTTCGGCGGGTTCAGGTCCGCGGTCGGCCACACCCACGGCGTCATCGCAGTCGAGCAGACGTCGATGCCGGCGCGTAGGAAGCGCGTTATCAGCCGGATGTTGTCGCCGGCGTGCGCGGCGGTCGGCCCGTAATGGACGAGCGCATCCGGCCCCAGCTCGATCAGCGCGTCGACGTCATCGGTAGCCGCCACGCCCTGCGCCGCTATCCCGCAGATCTCGCCCGCGTCGCGGCCGACCTTGTCGGGGTTGCTGACCCCGACGCCGACGAGCTCGAACAACGGGTGTTTGACGATCTCGGGGATCACCATCCTGCCGACGAAGCCGGTGCCCCACAACACGATTCGCTTAGTCACCGCCCCACCATAGGCGTCGGCGATAGGCTGAGGCTCTTACTCCCTGAGAACGGCGATGAACGCTTGCGTGAAGAGCAAAGAACGAGGTAGGACCTCACATGGGTATTGCGACTCGAATCAACGGTCAGGCCCCGCCGGACGTGCCGCTGTCCGAGATCGATCTAGGGACATGGGACTTCTGGGCGCAGGACGACGACTTCCGCGACGGCGCCTTCGTCACGTTGCGCCGCGAGCAACCCATCTCCTTCTGGGAGATACCGAAGCAGGAAGACTACGACGCCGGTAAGGGGCACTGGGCGCTGGCCCGGTATGACGACGTGCACTACGTCAGCCGCCATCCCCAGATCTTCAGTTCGGTTCCCAGCATCACGATCGGCGACAACATACCCGAGCTGTCAGAGTTCTTCGGGTCGATGATCGTGACGGACGACCCGCGTCATCAGCGCCTTCGCAACATCGTCAGCAGGGCGTTCACGCCACGGGTCGTGGCCCGGACGGAGGAGTCGGTGCGGGATCGCGCAAGGCGGCTCGTCGACGCGATGATCACGAACCACCCAGACGGCAAGGGTGAGGTCGTCTCCGAGCTGGCGGGTCCGCTGCCGCTACAGGTGATCTGCGACATGATGGGCATTCCCGAGGAAGACAACGACACCGTCTTTCACTGGACCAACGTGATCCTCGGCTTCGGCGACCCTGACCTCGCCTCCGAACTCAACGTATTCATCAAGGCTTCGATGGATTTCGGCGCGTACGCGACGGCGCTTGCCGACGACCGGCGCGCGAACCCGCGGGACGACCTGACCACCAGCCTGGTGCAGGCCGAGGTCGACGGCGAGAAGCTGACATCGAGCGAGATCGCGTCGTTCTTCATGCTGCTGGCGATCGCCGGCAACGAGACCACCCGCAACGCGATCAGCCACGGTGTGCTGGCGCTGACCCGATATCCCGACGAGCGCGAGAAGTGGTGGTCGAACTTCGATGCGGTCTGCCATTCGGCGGTCGAGGAAATCGTGCGGTGGGCATCGCCGGTGGTCTACATGCGCCGCCGCGTCACCCAGGACACCGAGTTGGGCGGGGTCAAGTTGGCGGCCGAAGAGAAGGTGTCGATGTGGTACTGCTCGGCGAACCGCGACGAGGCGAAGTTCGCCAATCCGTACACGTTCGACGTCACGCGCGACCCGAATCCGCACGTCGGGTTCGGCGGCGGGGGCGCGCACTTCTGCCTGGGCGCGAATTTGGCGCGCCGGGAGATCGCCGTGATGTTCGAGGAGCTGCACCACCGGATACCCGACCTGGTGGCCACCGAGGAGCCGGCGCGGCTGTTGTCGGCGTTCATCCACGGGATCAAGCAGCTCCCGGTGGCGTGGACGCCGCCGAGCTGACGGTGATCAGCCCTCCGGCATCAGGGGCGGAGGCGCCGGGGCGAGCTCAGTCGGCGGCGGAGCCACTGGGGTCGCCTTCACCGTGGTGATGCCGTTCGAGCCGACGACGGGAGCGTTGGGGTCTGCCGCGGATGGCGCCGGCTGTGCGGCTTTGGTGCAGTTCAGCATCAGCGAGACCCGCGCGTTCGGCAGGAACTTCTGGCTTTCGACGATGCACCGCGCTTGCGGGACATCGCTGCCGACGGAGCCGCCGAACACGGCTTTGTAGCCCTGCGACTTCAGGACCTTGACGGCCTGCGCGTACGCCAGCCCAGAAACGTCGGCAGCCCCGTTGTCGCTGCTGGCGTGACCGGCGGTGAGGAAACCCATGGACGCCAGCGCGACGGATCCCCCGGCGACGGCTAGAAGCTTTTTCACGTGACCTCCGTCTGTGGCTGCGCTGCGAAGATAACGCAAGAACGCGGGACGCGAAAACCGACAGGCATGGCCGACGCCCCGCCGTTGCGTAATCGATGCGACGTCACGACCGGGTTGTCGTGCCTTTCCGGTGAGGCGTTACGCGTCGGTGGACCGGCTTAAACTGGCCCGGTGCTCATTGGTTCGCACGTAAGCCCGGAGGATCCGCTGGCCGCTGCCGACGCGGAAGGCGCCGACGCGGTGCAGATCTTCCTTGGCAATCCGCAAAGCTGGAAGGCACCGAAGCCGCGCGCCGACGCGGCCCGGCTCAGGGAGTCGCCGCTGCCCGTCTATGTGCACGCGCCGTACCTGATCAACGTCGCCTCCCCCAACAACCGGGTTCGCATCCCGTCACGCAAGATCCTGCAGCAGACCTGCGACGCGGCGGCCGACATCGCGGCGGCCGCGGTGATCGTGCACGGCGGCCACGTCACCGCCGACGACGACGACCTGAAGGCCGGCTTCGAGCGGTGGCGCAAAGCACTGGAGCAGCTGAATACCACGGTCCCGGTCTACCTGGAGAACACCGCCGGCGGCGACCACGCGATCGCCCGCCACTTCGACACGATCGCCCGGCTCTGGGACTACATCGGCGACCAAGGTATCGGCTTTTGCCTCGACACGTGCCACGCGTGGGCCGCCGGTGAAGAGCTGATCGACGCGGTCGAACAGATCAAGGCGATCACCGGCCGCATCGATCTGGTGCACTGCAACGACTCCAAAGACCCGCATGGTTCAGGGCGTGACCGCCACGCCAATCTCGGTACCGGCGAGATCGACGTCGACCTGCTCGTCGCAGTGGTCACGGCAGCCGACGCACCCGTCATCTGCGAAACCGCAGACCAAGGTCGCAAGGACGACATCGCGCTGTTGCGCGACCGCACGGCGGCTCAGTAGCCGTCGCTCACCACAGATTTTCGATCTGGTTCAGCGGATCCAGGATGATCGGAACTGGCAGTGGCTCTTTGAACGTCAGCGTGAACGGGTAGTTGGTCGCGCCCGGCGTCGACGCACAGGTGTCCGTGGTCAGAATGGTGAGCGTCCCGGCAAGCGTGGCCTGGTCCCACTGATATTGATAGTTCGACGGCGCCCAGGTGCCGTCCGGGCATCTCAAGCCCTTCTCCTTCTTGACTTGCCACGTCCACAGCGCGTTGACCTTCCGCGCATCCCCGCCGTAGCCGGGGGTGTCGCTGTTCGGCCCGAGGCTTCGCGAGACGATGCTGGACATGTGCAGCACGCACCCGGCCTGCACGCAGGTGGCGTAGATCGTCCACTGCTCTTCGGGCGCGCCATCCTGGTGGTAGGTGTAGATGCCGTACATCGGCTCGTCCACCGGTCGGGCCGTGGCGGGGTTCGCTGTACCCACCGCAACGGCCGCCGCGAACACAGCTGCGATCAACACACGAACAATGCGCACCGGGCAAGTATCACAACGTTTGCCGCGGGCCGATAGAGGTTCTAGAAAATGATCGGGTCGGTCGGCCTGCGCCGGATCGTGCTGTCCTTGACCAACGCCCTGAATTGCATTGCGCGGTAAGGCCATCCGGCAGCGGTGTGCCACTGGGAGACCATCAGTCCGAACCCGCCGACGATGTCGAACCGGGATGCGGGCAACACGTAACCGCCGTAGAGCTGCGCGACCTTGTTGGCGGCGTGGTCTTCGTCGGTCCACGCGGTGCCGACGACCGGCGTCTGGATCGGCGTGGCGTGCATATTGGCCACGGGCGATTGCACCACGCGATATCCCAGCGAGTACTTCGACGACAGGAACCCGCCGAGGATCCATCTGCCGGCTTTCATGCGGCGAAACGTCAACTCACCCCAGGTCTCCCCGAGCGGCGTGATCGGTGTCGGCTCGCCGCCACCCCAGCCCCACTGGCCGCCGGCGAAACGCCAGCCCATGTATTCCGCCCTGTCGCCGATGTCTTCTGGGCGCACCCGCCGCAGAATGATGCCCTTGTCGCGCTGGAAGCCGGTGGAGACCACATAGACCCATTGCGTCTCGGGGTCGTAGTCCCAGGACCAGCACTGCGCATGGCCGCCGTGCAGATTTCCCGGGAACTTGACGCCCTCCCCCATGTGTGTCCACGAGACCCCGCTGTCGTCCGACTTCCAGATTTCGGACCACATCACATTGCCGAAGCCGTGGTTGACGATCGCGTGCAGATAGAGGGAGTCGTCGACGCGCAGCAGATCCGACGGAATGACGGTACTGATGCCGCCGCGGGTCCAGCCGGTGCTGGCGTCGTCGTGGATGTAGGGCCACAGTTGCCGCGCGTAGTCGGGGTCGGGGCCGCCGGCGTGCTCGTAGACGATCTCGTTGTTCGCGTCGCCGGTGCCGATCAGCACGACCGGTGAGCGCCAGTCACCCTCGCCGACGCGCCGGCCCGAGAACGTGTCACCGAAGACCGACACCAGTTTCCCGTTCGGCGCCAACACCGACGCGCCCAGGTCGGTGCACGTAACGCCCCACTGCTCCGTGATATTCGGACCCGTCACGTCGGCCAACTTGCCCGTCAACATGCGATCAAAGATGCCACGACTTATACGGTGAAGCGATGAGTCGACGAGCGATTGCAGTCGTCGCGCTCTGGTTGTGCGCGTGTTCGGCCGGTCAACGGGTGAACCTCGGCGACGAGGCGTCGGGAAACCTCGTCGCCGCGAACCGGGCGTGGTGGATGAGCGTGTTTCGTCGAACCCGAGCTGTTGATCCTCGACGAAGCAACTGCCTCCCTTGATGTTTCGGTGCAGGCGCGTGTTCTCGACCTGTTTCTGGTTCTGCAGCGCGATCTTCGCCTCACCTACCTGCTCATCGCGCACGATCTGGCGGTGGTCCGGCAGATGAGCCACGACATCGTCGTGATGCGGAAGGGTGAAATTGTGGAATACGGCTCTGCGGGTGACCTTTTCGCGGCGCCAGAGCACGACTACACACGCGCCCTTCTCGCGGCGGTGCCGCCGCAGCGACCGCGGTGCCCGTCGTGAGTTGGTGGCTTTGCGGTGCCGAACGAACGCTGACCGAAGACGTTGCGGCGCCGCCTGGTCGGGTTCGGGAATTCTATGTCGACCTGGACAACATCCGGCTCGTCCATCCGCTGGTGGTCTCTGTGCAGACGATCTCCCGCACTGACACGCCGAACGGCTATATGCAGACCTGCCGCGTACAGGACCGGATTCCGTTGGGGTTGATCACGTTGCGCACCCGGTATGTGGCACGGCTGCACGTTCCCGCTTCCGGCGAAGTGATCGCCGACGCTCGCCAGTTTCCGTGGGTGCGGCTGCGCAGCGTCGTGACGTTCGGCGAAACAGACACCGGCACACGGATTGTCGAGCACATGCGTATTCAAGCGCCGCGGTTGCTAGCGGCGGTGACGATACGCGAGGCGGTGGAGGCGCACACCGTGATGCTGGCAAACATCAGGCAGCACTTCGCTAGATAGGCAGCGCCTGCATCGGCATGTCGACAGTGCCCTGGCAGGCGCCGCTGGAGATGTCGGTGTGCATTTCACCGGTTAACGACCCGTCCGGCTGGGGCGTGTAGCTCACTCGAGAACCGGCGGGGCTCCATTCGATCGTGCCGTCAGGGAACAGGCAGTCCCAACGCCATGTGCTGGTCGACGTCCACGCCGACCCGTCCCAGGTGAACTGAACCGGTTGCGGGATGGTCGGGTTCCTCGGCGGAGGACCGTCCGTGATCGTCGCCACGCAATGTCCCGACGAGCATGACGAAGAGAAGGTGTAGATGTCGACGTGCATGGACTCGGGCTGATTGACCGCCATGCTGGTCCCGCTCTTCTGATAGGTGAAGAACGTCACCTCGTACTGCCCGTTCCAGGATGGATCGGCGAGCGCCGGTGGAGCTAGGCACACCGATGTGCCTAGCGATGCGACAGCCAACGCGACAAGGGCGCTGATGTGATGTCGGGTCATTTCTTCTCCCCCTACTGCGTTCGGAGCCCCCGGATCGCGTTAGTGTCCCAGACGGCTGCTCTTGCGTCTCAATTTTCACAATTCCAACACTGGACGCACGGGTGCCAAGGAACCGATGGGCTTTCGGGACTCGAAGACGCTGCTGAGTGCGGGTACTACGCTGCGGACATGGCTGACGTGGCGACACGACTCGCCGGGATTGTCGGGGACAAGAATCTTCTGACCGGCAACGCAATCTCCGAGGACTACGCACACGACGAAGCGCTGACCGAGGCGCCGCAGAAACCCGCGTACGTCGCGAAGCCCGCCACGGCGGACGAGGTTGCGGAGCTGCTGAAGCTGGCGACGGAGCAGCGGCTGCCGGTGACTGCGCGGGGGTCCGGGTGCGGCTTGTCGGGAGCGGCGCAGCCGGTAGAGGGCGGGTTGCTGATCTCGTTCGAGCGGATGAACGCCGTGCTCGAAGTCGACGCCGAGAATCACGTCGCCGTGGTGCAGCCGGGCGTGACGCTGACCCAACTCGACGCCAAGACCGCCGAGGTGGGGCTCAGCTACACCGTGTACCCGGGCGAGTTGTCCTCGAGCGTCGGCGGGAACGTCGGGACAAACGCCGGTGGAATGCGAGCGGTCAAATACGGTGTGACCCGCCACAACGTGCTCGGGTTGCAGGCGGTGTTGCCGACGGGCGAGATCATCCGAACCGGCGGGAAGATGTCGAAGATATCGAGCGGCTACGACCTCACCCAGCTGATCATCGGCTCCGAGGGCACGCTGGCACTGGCCACCGAGGTCATCGTCAAGCTGGTTCCGCGTCTGGCGCACGGCGCGACGGTGCTCGCACCGTTCGACGACTTCGACCAGGTGATGGCCGCGGTCCCGAAGATCGTCGCCAGCGGGCTCGCTCCGAGCATCCTGGAGTACGTCGACAACATCACTATGGCCGCGCTGGTGCACCGGGAGAACCTGGAGCTGGGAGTGCCAGACGAGATCCGCGAGAAGTGCGAGGCGTATCTCGTTGTCGCGCTGGAGAATCGGGACGCTGACCGGTTGCACGAGGACGCGGAGAGCCTTGGCGAATTGCTCAGCGAGCTAGGTGCGGTGGACGCCTACGTGCTCGAGGGTGGTGCCGCCCGCAGGCTGATCGAGGCGCGGGAGAAAGTGTTCTGGGCGGCGAAGGCGATGGGCGTGGACGACATCATCGACGTCGTCGTGCCCCGTGCGTCGATGCCGCGGTTCCTCACCACGGCGCGCGAGCTGGCGGTCGGCGCCGGCGCTCACGCCCTGGGCTGCGGCCATGCCGGCGACGGCAACGTGCATGTCGGGATTTTTTGCCCGGACGCAGACATCCGTAAGAAGCTGCTCGCCGAGATCTTCGCGGTCGCGATGGAACTCGGCGGTGCGATATCCGGGGAGCACGGTCTTGGCCGCGCCAAGACGAGCTACTTCCTGGAACTCGAAGACCCGGCCAAGATCGCGCTTCTGCGCCGGATCAAAGAGAGCTTCGACCCGGCGGGGATTCTCAATCCGGGGGTTTTGTTCGTCGACGCGTGACAGTGTCGCCGGGTTTGTGTACAGTCGCACATGTGTTCGAATTAACGGTGTTGTCGGCGGTGGATCCGCATGCCGACGAGGCAGCGTTGACCGAGCAGATCGCCGAGTTGGAGCGGGTGAAGTCCGCCGCGCGGCGGCGGGTCAGGCGCGCGCGGCCGCGGCATTGGACGAATTGCGCCGCGCCGATGAGGCGGCGGCCGGGGTTCCGACGCGGAAGCGCGGGCGGGGCGTGGCCAGCGAGATCGCGCTGGCGCGACGGGATTCGCCGACCCGGGGCGGGCGGCATCTCGGGTTCGCCAAGGCGCTGGTCTACGAGATGCCGTGCACGATGGCGGCCCTCGAGTGCGGAGCGCTGTCGGAGTGGCGGGCCTCGTTGATCGTGCGGGAATCCGCGTGCCTGGACGTCGAAGACCGGCAGGTGCTGGATGCCGAGTTGTGCGCCGACGTCTCGAAGCTGGACGGCATGGGTGACGCGCGAATTGCTGCGGCGGCCAAGGAGATCGCCTATCGGCTGGACGCGCAGGCCGTCGTCGACCGCGCCGCCAAAGCGGAAGCCGACCGCACCGTCACCATTCGGCCGGCCCCCGACACGATGACGTATGTGACCGCGCTCCTGCCGGTGGCGCAGGGCGTCGGTGTGTACGCGGCGCTGAAGCGGGCCGCCGACACGACTTTCGACGACCGCTCCCGCGGCCAGATCATGGCCGACACGCTGGTGGAGCGCGTCACCGGGCGGCCGGCGGACCAACCGGAACCGGTTGCGGTGAACCTGGTGATTTCCGACGATGCGCTGCTGGGCGGCGGCAACACCCCCGCGGTGGTAGACGGCTACGGCCCGATTCCGGCGGCGGTGGCGCGGGGGCTCGTGCAGGGCGCGGTCACCGATGAGCGCTCGAAGGCGACGTTGCGCCGGCTGTACCGCCGCCCGAACTCGAGGAACTTGGTGGCGATGGAATCACGCTCGCGGTGCTTTCCACGCGGATTGGCACGATTCATCGGCTTGCGCGACCAGACGTGCCGCACCCCGTACTGCGACGCGCCGATCCGGCACCGCGACCATGCCCAACCGCGGAACCGCGGCGGGCCGACCAGTTGGGTGAACGGACTCGGTATGTGCGAACGGTGCAACTATGAAAAGGAAGCACCGGGCTGGCGGGTGACCGGCGGTGATGAAAACGGCACGCACACAGCTGAATTCGTCACGCCCACTGGCGCGCGCTACCGTTCCACCGCTCCGCCGCTACCTGGTGCACCCCCGATAACGGTTGTCGAAGTCAAAGCCAGAATCGGCATCGAGATGCCAAAGCTACATGCCGCGTGAGACGGCCTACGCAAGAACGCGAAACATATGGTGGCCGGTGGCTTAGTGGTCTCGCTCGTAAGTTCGTCGGGGGGTCATGCCCAGGCGGTTGGGTCGCCCAGGTAGAGGCCGCAGGC
>DASWBF010000250.1:0-9363 GCA_036390735.1 Mycobacterium sp.
ACGTCGCGAAAACGCGCCGGGCGATCTCACCGCGGTTGGCCACGAGGACTCGACTGACCATGGGCCTCACATCCGGAAGACGCCGAAATTGGTGGTCCCCTCGACCGGCGCATTGGCGATGGCGGACAGGCACATTCCGAGCACGGTGCGGGTGTCGCGAGGGTCGATGATGCCGTCGTCGTACAGCATGCCGGACAGCACCATCGGCAGCGACTCGGCCTCGATCTGCGCCTCGACGGCGGCCTTCAGCGCAGCGTCGGCCTCCTCGTTGACCTGCTGCCCGCGCGCCTCGGCGGCGGCTCGGCTGACGATCGACAGCACTCCGGCCAGCTGCGCGCCGCCCATCACGGCGGATTTGGCGCTGGGCCAGGCGAACAGGAAGCGCGGGTCGTAGGCGCGCCCGCACATGCCGTAGTGGCCAGCGCCGTAGGAGGCGCCGATTAGCAGCGAGATATGTGGCACCGTCGAGTTCGACACCGCGTTGATCATCATCGAGCCGTGCTTGATCATGCCTCCCTCCTCGTACTGCTTGCCCACCATGTAGCCGGTCGTGTTGTGCAGAAACAGAAGTGGCGTGTCGGCGCGGTTGGCCAGCTGGATGAACTGGGTGGCCTTCTGCGATTCCTCGCTGAACAGCACCCCGCGGGCGTTGGCCAGGATGCCGATCGGGTAGCCGTGCACCCGCGCCCAGCCGGTCACCAGCGACGAGCCGTAGAGCCCTTTGAACTCGTCGAACTCCGAGCCGTCGGTGAAGCGGGCGATCACCTCGCGCGGGTCGAACGGGGTCCGCAGGTCGGGTGGCACCACGCCGAGCAGCTCCTCGGGGTCGGCCACCGGTTCCACGACGGGTCCCGGTGCCGGGCCCCGCTTGCGCCAGTTCAGCCGCGCCACGATCCGTCGGCCGATCCGGATCGCGTCGAGCTCGTCGACCGCGAAGTAGTCGGCCAAACCGGACGTGCGGGCGTGCATCTCGGCACCGCCGAGCGACTCGTCGTCGGATTCCTCGCCGGTGGCCATCTTCACCAGCGGCGGGCCGGCCAGGAACACCTTCGAGCGTTCCTTGATCATGACCACGTGGTCGGACATCCCGGGGATGTACGCGCCGCCCGCAGTCGAGTTGCCGAATACCAGTGCGATGGTGGGGATCCCGGCGGCGGAGAGCCGGGTCAGGTCGCGGAACATCTGACCGCCGGGGATGAAGATCTCCTTCTGGGTCGGCAGGTCGGCGCCGCCGGATTCCACCAATGAGATGACTGGCAGCCGGTTCTCGAACGCGATCTGGTTGGCCCGCAGTATTTTTCGTAACGTCCAGGGATTGCTAGTACCGCCCTTGACGGTCGGGTCGTTGGCGTTCAGCAGGCACTCGACGCCGCTCACCACGCCGATGCCCACAACCGCCGAGGCGCCGACCGCGAAGTCGGTGCCGTACGCCGCCAACGGGCTCAACTCCAGGAACGGCGAATCGGGGTCGATCAGCAGCTCGATACGCTCACGGGGTGTCAATTTGCCTCGGGCGTGGTGCCGTTCGACGTATTTCGGGCCGCCACCGCCCAGTGCCTTCTCAAACTCGGCGTCGATGTCGGTGAGCTTGGCCGTCATCGCGGCCACCGACTCTTCGTACGCCGGTGCCCGAGTGTCCAGCGTGGACCGCAGCACGCTCACGACTGGTATCCCAACGTCTTCGCGGCGAGCGAGGTGAGGATCTCCGTTGTGCCCCCGCCGATTCCGAGAATCCGCATGTCACGGTACTGCCGCTCGACCTCACTCTCGGCCATGTAGCCCAACCCGCCGAACAGCTGCACGGCCTGACTCGCGACCCACTCGCCGGCTTCGACGGCGGTGTTCTTGGCGAAGCACACCTGCGGGATCAAATTCGTCTCTGTGCCTGATGTCGGCCCTGCGGCTCCGGCGGCCAACTGCCGCTCCACCACGTTGCGGGTGTAGACGCGCGCAACGTCGATCCGTCGCGCCATCTCCGCGAGCGTGTTCTGCACCGACTGACGCGAAATCAGCGGCCGCCCAAAGGTTTCCCGGTTGCGGCACCATTCGACGGTGATGTCCAGGCAGCGCTGCGCGCTCGCATACGCTTGCGCGGCCAGACCGACCCGTTCGGAGACGAACGCCGCCGCGATCTGCAGGAAGCCGGTGTTCTCGGCGGCGACGAGGTTCGCGACCGGAACGCGCACGTCCGTGTAGGACAACTCGGCGGTGTCCGAGGACCGCCAGCCCATCTTGTCCAGCTTGCGGCTGACCTCGAAACCCGGTGTGCCCTTTTCGACGACGAGCAGCGAAACCCCCGCGGCACCCGGCCCGCCGGTGCGCACGGCCGTCACCACGAAGTCGGCACGCACACCCGAGGTGATGTAGGTCTTCGCGCCGTTGACGATGTAGTCGTCGCCGTCACGGCGGGCGCTGGTGCGCAGGTGCCCGACGTCCGAGCCGCCGTCGGGCTCGGTGATCGCCAGCGCGCCGATCAGCTCGCCGCGCAGCGTCGGCCGCACGAAGCGTTCGATCAGGCGCTCGTCGCCGGAGGCGATCATGTGCGGCACCGCGATCCCGCACGTGAACAGCGACGCGAACACCCCGCCCGGCGCGCCGGCGTAGTGCATCTCCTCGCAGATGATCAGGGAGTCGGCGCCGTCGCCACCGCCGCCGCCGACGGCTTCGGGGAATCCCGCACCCAAGAGCCCGGCCTCGCCGGCTCGACGGTGCAGATCGCGCGGCAGCTCGCCGATCCGCTCCCACTCGTCGACATGGGCCAGTACCTCGCGTTCTACGAACGCCCGCACGGTCTTTCGCAGTTCGTCACGCTCGGGCGTGGTCCACATACTCACGCGAGCAATGCCTCCGGGATGTCGACGTATCGGCTCCGCAGCCACTCGCCCAGTCCTTTGGCCTGCGGGTCGAAGCGCGCCTGATAGGCCACACCCTCGCCGAGGATGCCCTCGACCACGAAGTTGACCGCGAAGAGGTTCGGCAGCACGTGGCGGGTGACCGGCAGGTCGGCCACCTCGGGCAGCAGTTCGCGCAGCTTGTCCACCGACAGCGTGCTGGCCAGCCACCGCCAGTGGTCCTCGGTGCGCACCCACACGCCGACGTTGGCGCTGCCACCCTTGTCGCCGCTGCGCGCACCCGCGATCACGCCGAGTGGCACGCGTCGCGTCTCGCCGAACGGAAGCGGCACCGGCAGCGCGAACGGCGGAACGGGTGCCAACTCCACAGTCTCAGTGGCAGAAGGGATGTCAACCCGGTGACCGTCGGCGTGCACCGCGACGTGCGGCACCTGGTCGGCGCGCACTGAACCGGGCGTGAACACCCCGTAGACCTGGCCGTCGCCCGGCGGAGCGGTGGTGGTGAAGCCGGGGTAGCTCGCCAGCGCTAATTCGACTGCGGCTGAGGAGAACTGGCGTCCCACATTCGCCGGGTCCGGGTCGCGGGCCACGCAGCGCAGCAGCGTGCTCGCCGCCTCCTCGGTGTCGGCGTCGGGGTGGTCGGTGCGCGCCAGCGTCCACTCCAACTCCGCGGGCTTGACGGTCAGCGCCGTCTCCAGCTGCCGGCGCACCAGCTCGGCCTTCGCGTCGATGTCCAGGCCGGTCAGCACGAACGTCATCGCGTTGCGGAACCCGCCGATGGTGTTCAGCGACACCTTCAGCGTCGGCGGCGGCGGCTCACCGCGCACGCCGCTGATCAGTACCCGGTCGGCGCCGTCGTCGGCTAGCTCGATCGTGTCGACGCGCAGTGTCACGTCGGGGTTGGCGTAGCGCGCTCCGGTGATCTCGTAGAGAAGCTGGGCGGTCACGGTCCCGACGGTGACCGCGCCGCCGGTGCCCGGGTGCTTGGTGATCACCGACGAGCCGTCCGACCGCACCTCCGCGAGCGGGAACCCCGGGTGCGTCAGGTCGTCGATGTCGGTGAAGAACGCGTAGTTGCCGCCGGTGGCCTGCGCGCCGCATTCGATGACGTGGCCCGCGGCGACGGCGCCGGCCAGCCTGCCGTAGTCGGTGCGCGACCAGCCGAAGTGCGCGGCCGCAGGCCCGACGACCACCGATGCGTCCGTGACCCGGCCGGTGACGACGACGTCCGCGCCGGCATTCAGGCAGTCGACGATGCCCCACGCCCCGAGGTAGGCGTTCGCGGCCAGCGGCGAGCCGAAGCCCAATTCGGCGGCCCGCGGCAGCAGGTCGTCGCCCTCGACGTGAGCGACGTTCACCGGCACGCCGAGGCGCGAGGCCAGCGCCCGCACCGCGTCGGCAAGCCCGGCCGGGTTCAGTCCGCCGGCGTTCGCGACGATCCGCACCCCGTTGTCGTGCGCCACTCCCAGGCACTCCTCGAGCTGGGTCAGAAACGTCTTCGCGTAGCCGCGCTCGGGTGACTTCGCCTTATCGCGCGCGAGGATCAGCATCGTGAGCTCGGCCAGATAGTCGCCGGTCAGGTAGTCCAGCTCACCGCCGGTCAGCATCTCGCGCATCGCCGAGAGGCGGTCGCCGTAGAAGCCCGAGCAGTTGCCGATGCGGACGACATCTTGCGCGACGGCCACCACATCCCCTCCCGCCGGACTTCTCGACCAACCGGTAGGTTACCCCCGCGATTCTTCGCCGAGATAGCGGTCAGGGCTGTGATCGGCGCTCGACCACGACCATGAGTGCTATCTCGGCGCACAGCGGGGCCGCGCTTTGGAGACGTCGCCGGTCACCGGCTATCCTGAACCCAATCCCCAACTAGATGGAGAAGTTCGATCATGGCTGTGCCGAAGCGCAGGATGTCGCGTGCGAACACCCGGAGCCGTCGCGCGCAGTGGAAGGCCAAGAGCCCTGAGCTCGTCAACGTCACGGTCGCCGGCCAGCAGCACAAGGTGCCGCGGCGGCTGCTCAAGGCCGCGCGTCTTGGCCTGATCGACCTCGACCACCGCTAACCCGCAAGCCTGCGCGTTTTCCGGCGCGTCTCTCAGCCCACTCTCAGGCGTTCCGTAGAGACTAGGGGCCGTGCGGATACTTGTCGTTGACGACGATCGCGCCGTGCGCGAGTCCCTGCGCCGATCCCTTTCTTTCAACGGTTACTCCGTATCGCTGGCGCAGGACGGCGTGGAGGCGCTTTACGCAATAGCCAACGAGCGCCCCGACGCCGTGGTGCTCGACGTGATGATGCCGCGGCTGGACGGGCTGGAGGTGTGCCGACAGCTCCGCAGCACCGGCGATGACCTGCCGATTCTGGTGCTGACAGCGCGCGATTCGGTGTCCGAGCGGGTCGCCGGGCTCGACGCCGGTGCCGACGACTACCTGCCGAAGCCGTTCGCGCTCGAGGAGCTGCTCGCCCGGATGCGCGCGCTGCTGCGTCGCACGGTGCCCGACGACAGCGCGAACTCCGTGCCGATGACGTTCTCGGACCTGAGCCTCGACCCGGTGACCCGCGAGGTGACGCGCGGCGAGCGTCGCATCAGCCTCACCCGCACCGAGTTCGCGCTGCTGGAAATGCTCATCGCCAACCCGCGTCGAGTGCTGACCCGCAGTCGCATTCTCGAGGAGGTCTGGGGATTCGACTTCCCGACCTCCGGCAATGCGCTCGAGGTGTACGTCGGCTACCTGCGCCGCAAGACCGAAGCCGAAGGAGAACCCCGGCTGATCCACACCGTGCGCGGGGTCGGATATGTGCTGCGTGAAACCCCACCCTGATGTCGATCTTCCAGTCGCCACGGCACACCGCACTTCCCGCCAGCAGCTCGTTGTCGCTGCGCTGGCGGGTGATGTTGCTTGCCATGTCGATGGTGGCGATGGTGGTTGTGCTGATCGCGGTGGCTGCCTACGTCGTCGTGTCGGCGGCGCTGTACCGCAACGTGGACAACCAACTGCAGACACGTTCGCAACTGCTCATCGAAAGCGGCGCGCTCGACGCCGATCCGGGCAAGGCGATCGGAGGCACTGCGTACTCAGACGTCAACGCGATGCTGGTGATTCCCGGCCGGGCGATCTACACCGCGAATCAAGCAGGTCAGCAGCTGCCGTTCGGCCAGCAGGAAAAGGACGTGGTCGACGGCGAACTGCTGCTGTCGTTGCGGGCCGCCGGCGATCAGCGGGTGCTGGCCACTCACTTGCCTAACGGCAGTACGCTGTTGGTCTCCAAGAGCCTGAAGCCGACGAATTCGGTTTTGCGCCAACTGGGTTGGGTGCTGCTCGTCGTCGGTGGCGTCGGCCTGGTGATCGCGGCGGTGGCCGGCGGGATGGTGGCGAGCGCAGGACTACGGCCGGTTCGCAGGCTCACCGACGCCGCCGAGCGAGTGGCGAGAACCGACGACCTGCGGCCCATTCCCGTGACGGGTAGTGACGAGTTGGCAAGGCTCACCGAGAATTTCAACATGATGCTGCGGGCGCTCGCGGAATCACGAGAGCGCCAAGCGCGATTGGTCACCGACGCCGGGCACGAGTTG
Source organism: Mycobacterium sp. (assembly GCA_036390735.1). Lineage (GTDB taxonomy): Bacteria > Actinomycetota > Actinomycetes > Mycobacteriales > Mycobacteriaceae > Mycobacterium. The sequence continues at coordinate 6,422 of DASWBF010000250.1, forward strand.
CGAACGCCGCTGACCTCCTTGCGGACGAACGTCGAGCTGTTGATCGCCTCGATGGTGCCCGGTGCGCCGCGGCTGCCCGAGACCGAGATGGCCGGTCTGCGCGCAGACGTGCTGGCGCAGATCGAAGAATTGTCCACTCTGGTCGGAGATCTGGTAGACCTCACTCGCGACGACGCCGGCGAGGTAGTACACGAGACCGTCGACCTGTCCGAATTTGTGGACCGCAGTCTCGAGCGAGTTCGTCGGCGCCGCAACGATATTCAGTTTGAAGCGCAGACCACCCCGTGGCAGGTGTTCGGCGATGCGGCGGGCTTGTCGCGGGCGGTGCTTAACCTGCTCGACAACGCCGCAAAGTGGAGTCCGCCCGGTGGCCGGGTGAGTATCCGCCTGGCGCAAGTTGATCCGTCACATGCAGAACTGGTGGTCGCCGACCACGGGCCAGGCATTCCACCCAGAGAACGCCAGCTGGTGTTCGAGCGGTTCTACCGCTCGGCATCAGCGCGCGCGCTGCCCGGCTCGGGATTGGGGTTGGCCATCGTCAAGCACGTCGTGATGAAACACGGTGGCGTTCTTCGGATTGAAGACACGGTCCAAGGCGGTCAGCCGCCCGGTACCTCAATTCATGTCGTGCTGCCGGGACGGCCGATGCCTGCCGCACCCGCCGCCGATGTTAAAAAGTCTGTGGATGATTCGAGGGAGATCTCAGTGGATTCTCAGTCGAGTGTTGCACGCTAGAGGCAACGTTCTCAGCACTGACCACTCGAGAAAGAGCGAATCAGCGACAATGACCAACCATCCCAGGTATTCGGCGCCGCAGCAGCCGTACCCCCCGCACACGCAGCGGTATTCGCCGTACGACTGGCGCGCCACTCAGCAGATTCCGATCCCCCGTCAGCCCCACACCCCACATCCCGTCCCACAGCCGCCGCCCGTCCCGTCGGCTCCGCAAAAGCGTTCCCACGCAGGCGGTTTCATTGCCGGTGCGATGGCTATCGCCGTCGTCTCCGCCGGTGTTGGCGGCGGAGTCGCGTTGGCGGTCAGGCCGGATCACCCGAACGCCGCGACCACCGTCGCGACGGCCCCGGGCGCTGCGCCGGGGGCGCCGGCGGCCAGCCTGCCCGTCGGATCCGTTGAGCAGGTGGCGGCCAAGGTAGTGCCGAGCGTCGTGAAGCTCGAAACCTCGATGGGACAGCAGTCGGAAGAAGGCTCCGGCATCATCCTGACCTCGGACGGCTTAATTCTCACCAACAATCACGTGGTGGCCTCGGCGACACAGAACGGCCCGACGACCACGGTCACATTCAGCGATGGCCGCACCGTGCCGTTCACAGTGGTGGGCACCGATCCGTCCACCGACATCGCGGTCGTGCGCGCCGAGGGAGTCTCCGGCCTGACGCCGGTCACGATCGGCTCGTCGTCCGACCTCAAGGTCGGTCAGGACGTGGTGGCGGTCGGGTCGCCTCTGGGTCTCGAAGGCACCGTCACGACCGGCATCATCAGCGCGTTGAACCGTCCGGTGGCCACCGGCGGCGACGCAGGCGACCAGAACACCGTGCTCGACGCGATCCAGACCGACGCGGCGATCAACCCCGGCAACTCCGGTGGCGCGCTGGTGAACATGAACGGCGAGTTGGTCGGCGTCAACTCCGCGATCGCAACCCTCGGAGCCGATGCCACCGGCCCGGCGAGCGGATCGATCGGCTTGGGCTTCGCGATCCCCGTCGATCAGGCCAAGCGCATCGCCGACGAACTGATCCAAACCGGCACGGCGACGCACTCGTCGCTCGGCGTTCAGGTGCGCAATGACGCGACCGCCCACGGCGCCAAGATCATGGAAGTGACGCCCGGGGGTGCCGCCGACGCGGCCGGCCTGCCCAGTGGCGTGGTCGTGACCAAGCTCGACGACCGCGTGATCAACGGCGCGGACGCGCTGGTCGCCGCCGTCCGGTCGAAGGCGCCGGGGGACAAGGTGACGTTGACCTACACCGCGCCGGGCGGCGACCAGACGGTCGAGGTGACGCTCGGGACGGCGCAGCAGCGATGAGAGGCGTGCGCGAAAGGCGGCACACGACGATGAGACTGGTGACGCCACCGTCGGCGCCCAGATATACGGTGGCATCCATGGAACAACCCGTGGAGTTGGTGGGCCGCGCACTGGTTGTCGTCGTCGACGACCGCACCGCTCACGGCGACGAGCAGGACCATAGCGGGCCGCTGGTGACGGAGCTTCTCACCGAGGCCGGCTTCGTCGTCGACGGTGTCGTAGCGGTGGCAGCCGACGAGGTCGAAATTCGTAACGCCCTGAACACCGCGGTGATCGGCGGCGTCGACCTTGTGGTGTCCGTGGGCGGTACCGGAGTCACACCGCGCGACGTCACTCCGGAGGCCACCCGCGACATCCTCGACCGCGAACTCCTGGGCATCTCCGAAGCCTTACGCGCATCGGGTCTGTCGGCGGGCATCACCGATGCCGGGCTGTCGCGTGGGCTGGCGGGCATCTCCGGCAGCACGCTCGTCGTCAACATCGCCGGCTCCAGATATGCGGTGCGAGACGGCATGGCGACGCTGAACCCGCTCGCCACGCAAATCATCGGCCAACTCTCCAGCCTCGAGATCTAAAACGAGCGTGCGTCGCTAGTACGGCCACGAAACGCACAGGTTCAAGGGCTGTGAACGTCCTGTTAACTGCGGCTTCCCAAGAAGATGTGATGTTCGTCACAATCTGGACGGATTATGACGAAGCCATCTCTTAGCCCTTCTTACTTGGCAAATACGGACAGTGGCCCGGCTAACTGTTTGGCAACCACGGTCCGAATTCCCGGCGCGCCTCACAGCCGGTTTCCGCGACGGCTAAGTCACTGCGGCTCAACGCTCTTTTTTGGGTGCCTCGGTCCGGCCTCGGGATGAGTCGTTCGGCGTTGGGTGCACAGGGTTGATGAGCC
>DASWBF010000251.1:0-6151 GCA_036390735.1 Mycobacterium sp.
CTGGCGCTGCGCGAGGCGGCGGCTGCAGCCAAGATCAACCTCCTCGAGCCGGTGGACACTGTGTCGGTGGTGGTTCCCGACGATCTCGTGGGCGCGGTGATGAGCGATCTGTCGGGTCGGCGCGGCCGGCTGCTGGGCACCGACAACGTCGCCGGCAACCACACGGTGGTCAGGGCCGAGGTGCCGGAGGTGGAGCTGACGCGATACGCGATCGACCTGCGCTCGTTGTCACACGGCGCGGGTTCGTTCACCCGTACCTTCACCCGCTACGAGCCGATGCCGGAATCGGCGGCGGCGAAAGTCAAAGCGAGTGCTTAAGACTCGACGTTGGGGGTGCAGACCACCTTCTTGACCTGCCCGCCGGGCAGGTCTTCCACCGCACTCGCCTCGGCGGCGGCACTGTCCGGCCCGTAGCCGCCGGACCACTTGTCGTGCTTGTCGAGAGCGATCGCGACGCAACCGTTCTTGACCCACGCGGCCAACTCGCACGCGCTATTGGACTCTGCTTCGCACTGTTCGACGGCGCCTTGCTGGGCTGCGTCTTGGGACTGCGCGTTGGTCACCCAGCCGGCGTATCCCTCCGACTCGGAGTAGGCGATTGCAGCGAACACGTCTTTCTGCGCGGCCTGTGCAGGCCCGGCGGTGACGACGACGGCGCTGGCCAGCGTGCCGGCGGCCAACGCGGCGGCGGCGGTCCAGTTGATGATCCGGTTGGTCAACATAGTTCGACTTCCTTTGCGGTCGTTGGGTGTCGAGTGACCTCACCGTGCAACGGACGACTTGAAGGATTCTCAACAGATTCTTGGCGGGTCGCGTCCACTCGGCGCAAGCTTGAGCCATGACCGCGATCACCCCGTTCCGCATCGACGTCTCTGATGAAGATCTCGACGACCTGCGCCAGCGGCTGGCGCGCACCCGATGGCCGGAGCGTGAGTGCGTCGACGACTGGAGCCAGGGCATTCCACTGGACTACACCCGAGAACTCGCCAGCTATTGGGCCGACGGCTACGACTGGCGGGCCCGCGAAGCGGCGCTGAACCGGTTCGACCAGTTCACCACCGAGATCGACGGACTGGACATCCATTTCATTCATCAGCGCTCGTCGCACGACGATGCGTTCCCGTTGATCATCACCCATGGTTGGCCGGGTTCAATTGTGGAGTTTCACAAGGTGATCGAGCCGCTCACCGAGACATTTCACGTGGTGTGCCCGTCGCTGCCCGGGTACGGATTCTCCGGCAAGCCGACGACTACCGGCTGGGGCGTCGACAAGGTCGCGCAGGCGTGGGAGACGCTGATGACGCGCTTGGGATACGACCGCTACGGCGCGCAGGGTGGCGACTGGGGCGCGGCGGTCACGACAGCGATCGGTCGCAACGGCGAAAGCAACCATTGCGCGGCGATCCACCTGAACTTTCCGATTGCGTTTCCCCCCGCCGGTATGACCGATCCGACGCCGGAGGAACAGGACGTGCTGAAGTCGCTCGATTACTACCAGAAGTGGGATTCGGGCTACAGCAAGCAGCAGTCGACCCGGCCGCAGACACTTGGCTACGGCCTGGTGGATTCGCCGGTCGGGCAACTGGCGTGGATCGTCGAGAAGTTCTGGTCGTGGATGGACTGCAACGGTCATCCGGAGAACGTGCTGACGAAGGACGAACTGCTCGACAACGTGATGATGTACTGGGCCACGGCGTCAGCAGCGTCGTCGGCGCGGATGTACTGGGAAAGCTTCAGATTCTTCGGGCGTCTCGACCGCGTCGAACTGCCCACCGGCATCGCTGTGTTTCCCAAGGAGAATATTCGCGCGCCGCGTCACTGGTGCGAGCCGACCTACAACATCACCCGCTGGACCGCCATGCCGCGCGGCGGTCACTTCGCCGCGTTCGAGCAACCCGAGCTGTTCGTCGAAGACGTGCGCGCGTTCTTCGCGACGGTGCGGTGAGTCAGCCGAGCAGCGGCTTGCGGTTGGCGGTCATCTCGTCCAGCGCGGATTGCATTGCCGACTGCACGCGTTCGGCATAGGCGTCGGGTTCTTCGTCCGGCTCGGCGTGAATTGCGGTCAGAACGCGGGTGTCCAATTTGGTGGGCAGCGGAAGATACGGCAGTAAGCCGACCGCCCCCACGTTTACCCCCCACGGCAGCGAAACGGTGAGCGGTAATGCCTTGATGCGCAACAGTTTGTCGACGCGCAGCGCCCGCGCAAGGCGTTCGCCTCTCGAGATCACGAGCAGCGACTCACTGGCGCCGGCCGTCACGATCGGAACGATCGGCACACCGAATTCGATTGCAAGCCGGGCGAATCCGCTGCGCCCGCCGAACACGACCTGGTTGCGCTCGTGCCAGGTCTTGGCGGCGTCGAGATCACCCCCGGGGAAGACGAGCACGTGCTGGCCCTCCCCGAATGCCTCCCGGGCGCTGTCATGGCTTGCGGGACGAGCGCCGACCGGCTCGATGAACGGACCGACACCCAGCGTCCAGGCGAGTTGGTGGGTCAGGGCCGTGACGGGCCGGTCGAGCTCGAGCTGTTCGAGGGCCGCGTACGTCGCGAACACGTTCAGGTCGAAGATGCCACCGAAGCCGTGGTTGGCGACGAAGAGCACCGGCCCGTTCAATGCACTCGATTCGACACGGACGTCCAACCGGTTGTAACGGCGCACGAACTCAATCCCTAACTGAAGCAATGCCATTGCCGCCGTAGCCATCGCATGGGACGGCGAAACGTCGGGGAGGTTCAGCTGTTCTTCGACCGCGGCGAGCAGCGCCTCGGCGAACTGCTCGACGTCGGTCTGATCGCGCTGCTTGCCCGAATCAGTCATCTATGCCTCCACTCGCATCACGCCCAGCTAGGCTTCCACACGGCGCTGGCCGTGGGTCAACACCCTCCGATTTCAAGCTCGCCCAGTTCGAGACGGCAGCCCGATCAGTGGTGCGTCGCGAGGATGCTGTGCCCGCCCCAGCTGGCGCGGGTATCCGCGACGACTGAGGAGCTGCAGGGGACGCATCGACACCCACCAACACCTCATTCCGCCCGGCTACCGGAATGCGTTGCGCAAAGCCGGCATCGACGAAGCCGGCGGCCGTGCCCTGCCCGACTGGAGCCCGGATGCGGCACTCCAGGCGATGGCCGCGCTCGAGTTGGCGACTGCCATCGTGTCGGTATCCGCTCCGGGCACCACGTTTCTTCCGGTTGCAGCCGATGCTGCTGCGCTCGCCCGCGATCTCAACGATTACAGCGCCGCTCTCGTTGCGTCACAGCCGGATCGGTTCGGGTTCTTCGCCACGGTCCCGATGCCCCACATCGACGAGTCGGTTGCCGAGGCGGTGCGCGCACTCGATGGCCTCGATGCCGACGGTGTGGTGCTGCTGGCGAACAGCGCCGGGGTCTATCTCGGACAAGACGGCCAGGACGAACTGTGGGCCGCGCTGGACGAGCGTTCGGCGGTGGTGTTCGTCCATCCCGCCGAACTGCCCGGACCAGCGGTGCCCGGCGTCGCGCCGTTTGCCGCGGACTTTCTGCTTGATACCACTCGCGCGGCCTACCTATTGGTGCGCAACGGCATTCGCCGCAGGTATCCCAACATCCGGTTCATCTTGAGCCATGCCGGCGGCTTCGTCCCGTACGCCTCGCACCGCATGGCATTGGCGATCATGGGCGACACCGGCCGCAGCCCCGCTGACAGCCTCGACGACTTCGCCGACTTCTATTTCGACACCGCCCTGTCGTCCGGTTCGGCGGCACTGCCGACCCTGTTGGCGTTCGCCAAACCAGGACACGTCACATTCGGGTCCGACTGGCCGTTCGCGCCCGTCCCGGCGGCGAAGCTCTTCGCCGCCGGATTGGAGACCTACTCGGGCATGGACGCCGGCACCCACGCCGCCATCGATCGCACGAACGCGCTCGCGTTGTTCCCACGCCTCGGCACGGCGCCGGCACCCACGCCGGCGTCGCGGATTGACGCGGTTCGCCATATTGCGAGTCGGGTGGTGATGCGGGGGGTCGCTCGGCTCATCTCTCGTTAAGCTGCTGATTCGACCGTTGGCGGGAGGAGCCGGCATGCCCACTGCCCTTGAGGTGGTCGACGGCGTCGACCTGAATGGCAAGACCTGCGTCATCACCGGGGCGTCCTCCGGGCTGGGGCGTGAGTCGGCCCGGGCGCTGGCGTCGGCCGGTGCGCAGGTCGTGCTCGCGGCTCGCAATCCCGACGCGCTCGCCGAATCGCAGTCGTGGGTCCGTGCGGAGGTGCCGGATGCGGCGACGACGACGGTGCATCTGGATCTCACCTCGCTCGCCAGCATCCGAGCGGCCGCCGCGTCGATCCAAGAGATCGCTCCCGCGATCCACGTGCTGATGAACAACGCGGGCGTGATGTTCACACCGTTCGGCCGAACCACCGATGGATTCGAAGCGCAGTTCGGCACAAACCATCTCGACCACTTCGAGCTGACGCGGTTGCTCGTCCCCCAGCTGCTGGCCGCCGGTGGGGCCCGGGTGGTGATCCTGTCCTCCGACGGTCATCTGATCAGCGACGTCGACTACGACGACCCGAACTGGGAACGCCGCGACTACGACAAGTTCCTTGCCTACGGCGCGTCGAAAACTGCCAACATCCTGCACATGGTCGAGCTCGACCGACGACTCCGCGACGGCGCAGTGCGCGCCTATTCCGTGCATCCCGGCATCGTCGCCACCGCGCTCGCCCGCTACATGACGCGCGACGACTTCGCGAAGCTCAACAACTTCGGGTCAACTTCGGAGTCCGAGAATCCCGTCGACATCCGCCGTGACTTTCTGACCCCCGACCAAGGTGCTGCCACGCAGGTGTGGGCCGCGGTCAGCCCGGAACTCGCCGGCCTCGGCGCGCTGTACCTAGCCGACTGCCGAGTGCGTGAGAACGTCGCGCCGTACGCGATCGACGAGCAGCGGTCCGCGCGGTTGTGGGCACTTTCCGAATCGTTGTGCGGCAACTGAAGGGCGGTCGGCCATGCGGTGGGTTACCTATCGGAGCGACGAGGGCGACCGGGTGGGTGTGGTGCCAGACCAGTCGATCTATGCGGTTGACGCCGGCATCACTCTGATCGACCTGGTCGCCCGCGGCCACGACGGATTGCGTGCCGCCGGAGAAGACGCGCTGCGCAGCCCGTCGGCGGTCCTCCGGCTGGACGAGGTCTCGCTGCGGGCGCCGATTCCCACACCGCCGGCTGTCCGAGACAGCCTGTGCTTCCTCGACCACATGCGCAACTGTCAGCAAGCGCTCGGGGCCGGACGGGTTCTCAAGGACACCTGGTACCGGATCCCGGCGTTCTATTTCGCCTGCCCGTCAACCGTTTTCGGACCCCACGACGACGTGCCGACGGCACCGGGGAGCGCGTGGCAGGACTTCGAGTTGGAAATCGCCGCGGTCATCGGCACCGGAGGCAAGGACCTGTCCGTGGAGGATGCCGAACAGGCGATCATCGGGTACACGATCTTGAACGACTGGTCGGCGCGCGACCTTCAGACGCTGGAAAGCCAACTGGGAATCGGACAGGCCAAAGGCAAAGACAGCGGGATCACTCTGGGACCCTATCTGGTCACCCCCGACGAACTCGCCGCTTACCGCCGTGACGGTCGGCTCTGCCTGGCGGTGACGGCGCTGGTCAACGACACCGAAATCGGCTCCGGCACAACAGCAGACATGGACTGGAGCTTCGCCGAAGTCATCTCGTACGCGTCTCGCGGTGTCACGCTCAACCCAGGCGACGTCGTGGGCTCTGGCACGGTGCCCACCTGCACGCTCGTCGAACACCTGGACCTGACCGCGCCGGACGCCTTCGTCGGCTGGCTGCACGACGGTGACACCGTGACGCTGCGCGTTCAGGGATTGGGCGAGACCCGCCAAACTGTCAGGGCCACTCCCGGCCCGCGCCCACTACGGCCGCGCCGAAACCCGGACACCATCGCGCGACCTGCCCGGGTGAACCGCGCGCCGACTCGCATCCCGTACGTGCGCGGGTTGCATAACGTCGGCGAGCGGGTATGGGCGTGGACGCTGCCCGACGGCGGATACGGTTGGAGCAATGCGGGTTTGACCGCGGGAGAAGGTGCGTCGCTTCTCGTCGACACGCTGTTCGACCTGCATCTCACCCGCGAGATGCTCGCCGCGATGAG
>DASWBF010000252.1:0-2404 GCA_036390735.1 Mycobacterium sp.
AGAGTAGCGAGCGGGCGTCACCTGGTCCGGGCGTAGCGCAGGTACAGGTAGCCCTCCGCGTCGGACAGGATGTGCTCGGTGCGCAGCTCGGTGGTCGTCGGGGTCTGGCCGGTCACCACCCGCGGCGCTCCGCCACCCACCAGCACCGGCGCGACGGTCAGGGCCAACTCGTCGAGCACGTTCAGCTCGACGACGTCGCCGAGCAGCGTCGGGCCGCCCTCGCACAACACCCGATACAGCCCGCGCTGCGCCAGCTCGGCCAGCACCGCAGCCGGGTCGACAGCGATCGGATCGCTGGTCGAGGCGTCGAGCACCTCAGCCTGCCCGTGCAGCCGGCCGCGGGTGGCGACGAACGACGCGGTGGTGGTGAAGACCAGCGGCGGCGTTTCGGTGTTCGTGAACAGCCGGCTGCCGAGGTCGAGAGCACCCGACGCCGTCACCACAGCGATCGGCGGAATCTCGGACTGGCCGCGCGCCTGCCGAGCTTGCCGGGACGCCGCGCTCAACTGGGCGCCGGAATAGTTCTCGGTGCGCACCGTCCCGGCGCCGACGAGCACGACGTCGGCGAGCTCGCGCAGCACCTTGAACAGCACGCGGTCGCCGGGGCCCGCAAGGCCGCCTGCCCGGCCCTCGAGGGTGGCGCCGCCGTCGACGCTGGCGATCATGTTCGCCCGCACCCAGCACGTCGTCAGATCCGGCGGGTAGGCGTAGAGCCGCGGCAGCTCCTCGGCATCGACGGTTGTCAGCGAGTCCAGCCGCGTGAACCGCGCGGCAGCGTCGTCGTCGGTCACGGGAACGATTGCAGCACGGCTGATCGCATTAACGAAGCTGGCCCACACCGTCCCTAGACTGCGCGCACCATCACGAAGTCATTTTCGACGCCGGCACCGAGATGAAATGACTTCGTGCCGTTGATTTTGAATCCGTGCTTGGCGTAGAAGCGTTGCGCGCGCTGGTTCTGCTGGTTGACGCCCAGCCACACTGACGTGGCGGCCATGGCCGCGGCGCGGTCGAGGGCGGCCTGCATCAGCGCGGCCGAAACTGCGCCGCCGTGGCTGTCGGGCAGCACGTAGATTTTCGACAGCTCGACAGTGGGGCGCGCGGTGACCGCTTGCTGGACGTCGGCGTCGTCCTCGGGAAAACCACGAATCAGCATGCAGTAGCCCGCAATTCGGCCGTACTCGTAGGCGGCCAGAACCACGCGGTCTTCGTCGGCGAGGTATTCGGCGAACCGCTCGGCCGACAGATGGGTGTCGATGAACTCGACGATGTTCTCCGGCGTCGCCGTGGGCGGGCACGCCAGCGGAAACGTGCGTGCGGCAACCGCGGCCAGTTCCTCGATCTCGGCTGTGCCTGGGGTCGCGACCTCTACAGGTTCCACTGGGCCAGGCGGAAGCCGGTCTTCACGTCTGTCAGTACCACGTTGGAGACCAAGTCGCGGTAGCAGTCCCACCACACCCCGCCGCTCACGGTGGCACCCTGCGGCGCATTGAGCAGCGCGTACTGCAGCGCATCGGGAGCGTCGGTACTGCGTGGGACGTACTGGTCGCCGGTTTGGGTGACTCCGCGGAACGACAACCTCGACGACATCGAGGCGGGGGTGGGCGTCTCGACCGCGGTGACGGTGATCTGAGCGCGGTCCACCTGGGACCGCGGCCACCGCGGTGGGTAGCCCCATCCGGGCGGAATGTCCGACGGCAGAACACTGTTCACGGTCACGTCGGCGACGATGTTGCCCGCTTCCACGCGCAAGGTGTCACCGAGGCGGCCGATCGGCGTCTCGGCTGCCGACGCGGGAGGTGCGACGAGCGCGCGGGCGACGACCATCACAGCGAACAGTCCGAGGAACCAGCGGCGCATCTTCCCCTCCTTAGCTGCCTCCGCATGATGTCACAGGTCAGCCCCGGAAATCACGGGTTAACCGGTCCACGGGCCCACGCTGCCGATTCTGTCGATCGTGATGTGCGTGATGAAGCCGGGCGGGGGATCGTCCATCGGCGGGAACTTGGCGTCGTGTCCGATCATCGTCTTGGCCAGATCGCGCAGCAGTTCGGGTGCTCCGCCCTCCTCGACGCTGGCGGTGCGGGACATGGACAAGTACGGCGTCATGGCGCCGCTGCGGTCTGTGGACAGGACCGTGAGCGCGACCCGGTTGGCGCGACGTATGTTGCGAACCTTCTTGTGCTCGGCGAGGTGGGCGGTGACCACCTCGTCGTCGCCGTCGGGCGTGGTGTGCAACGCGATCCAGACGACGCTGACTTGTGGGCTGCCGTCGGGGTTGAGCGTGACAAGGGTTGCGTCGGCGCCGTATCCGATCAAGGCGCGCGCATGCTCGTCGAGTTTCATGAGCCGGACATTACGCCGGGGCGGTCCCCGTGGTGAACGGCTCGAGCGCGGTGACCAC
>DASWBF010000253.1:0-2372 GCA_036390735.1 Mycobacterium sp.
CACGTCAGGGGCTTTCCGAGGTCTTTCGTTAGCCCTGCTAAAGAGGTTGTTAAACAATCGGTGCTCCCCTGTCAATCTTCGTTGCATCTCGACAACAACAGCAGCGCTCACACCAATTGGATTAACTACCACCACCCCACCCCTGTGCCGGGTGGGGTGGTGGTGCCAGGCCGGGGAACCTGACAGGCGCGTCTCCGATACCAATGTCACGGGCGCGGCCCTGGCAACAGCGGCGGCGGTGCCGCATTTGACGGCATCCGCGGGCAAGGCGGTCTACCTCTCATCCGACGCAGGTACATTCGGCCCGCCCTGGCCCTGCCTCGGCGCGTATGGCGTCAGCAAGGCAGCCCTCGCGAGACTCGTGGAGGCGTGGCGCGCCGAACATCCGGATATCAGCTTCACGTGCCTGATCGTCGGGGAGTGCGGCGGCGGCGAGGGCGACGGGCAAACGGGAATGACCACCGGCTGGGATCCCGAACTCGCTGTGAGGGCCTACCCGCTCTGGGTGTCGCGTGGTTGCATGCCGGGCAAGCTGATGCCCGTCGAGGACCTCGTCGAAGTGGTGCACACGATCCTGCAGACCGATGCGGCCACGTCGATGCCGCTCGTGATAGCCAGGGGTGCGCCGGATAGCCCTGCCGGGGTTTCTGGACTCCGATCGACCTTGACGCGGGCGGCGTAGATCGAGTCTGCGGTCACGGCGCCGAGTGTGCGCTGAGGGCGGGATCTTGCGAATTCCTCGCCCTGTGCGCAGTTTCGGCGAAGTCACGCACCGGCTTTCGACAGGGGTGTTGGGAACCGAGGAGATACCCGCGTGCCGCCTAGCCAATCCGTGAGTTCGTCGGCTCGCCGCTGAAGCACCCGTCGGCCGTCGCGGCCGGGATCCTCGAGCAGCTGCAGCTGGACTCGACCCGCGCTGTCCTGGCACCAGCCGCCGACCACCTGGCCGTTCCACCACGCCGTAGGCCCTGCGTTGCCGTTCGCGTCGAAAACGCTTGTGCGGTAAGGCCCGACGTACCAGTCCCGGTCGGCCCAGCCCATCGTCGTCACATCGAGGCCCGGCAGCAGTGCGCACCAGGGCCCGACATCCGGCTCGATCTCCAGGTCGTCAGGCAGCGCGACGCCTGGCGCGCCGTCGAGTTCGACCCCGACCGCCCCGACATCGTGCAGCGCCTGCCGTGCCATGGTCAGCGTCGTGCCGAACCACCACTTGATGTCGGCGAGCGTCGCCGGACCGAACGCGCGCAGCCACCGCCTTGTCAACTCGGCGCGGGCCTTTTCGGCGGGCATCACATCGGATGCCGCGCCGAGCCAATCCTCGGTGGTCACCCACCGGGGACGCGAGACGGTCCACGTGCCGTCATTCGGGCCGCGGACGATGTCGCCACGCACCGATAGAACCGTGAATACCCTTGGTGCCAAGGGAGTTTCGCCACCCCAACGCCTGCCCGGCGCGGGATCATACGTTCCGTGCAGCTCCGGAAGCGCGGCGCGCACCTCGGTGGCGCCGGCCGGGCCGTTGTCGGCCAAGTACCGAAGCACGGCCTCGCTCGCGCGATCAAGCCAAGCGTCGCCGTTCGCCGCCACCCCGGCCTTCTGGGCGTCGGTGACGAGCCGGCGTCGTTCGTTGCCGGCGACCCGGTCGCTGGCACCGGGCTGAATCGCGGTCAGGTCTTCGCCCCGCACCAGCCACAGCGTGCGGCGCATCGCGAGATGTTTGACCACCGAACGTCGCTCGTAGAGTTCGCGGTCGAGATCTTCAACGGTGAAGCCCCGCATGCGGGCCCACAGCGACAGATACGGCGTCGCAGGATCGGTCGCGTGAAGGCCGAGCATGGCGGCGGTGAGCGCGGGTATGGCGCCGTCCGTGCGCTCGGCGGTCAGGAAATGGCGGCATGCCAGACGAGCGCGGCGCTCGTGGACGGTGAACCTGCGCACCCTAGGCGTCGTCGCGGTGCATGGATTCGCCGATCTGAGCGAGACGTTCGGCCGCCGCGCGCTGACGCGCTTCGTACTGCTCTTCGGCGGTCCGGCCCTCGGGCGTCTCGGCGTCGAGTTCCGCGGCCCCCAGCGAGGTGCCGAACCTGGTCTCGATCTTCTCGCGGACGGACTCGAACGTCGGCACCCCGGACTCGCTGTACCCGGGGTCGACGTCCGGCTCGTCGGTCGGAGACGGTTCGTCGGGCATGCCGCAACGGTACCTCTGCGTCAACCGAGGGCGCGGTCGTGCTGGCACTGTCAACTTGAGCCAACCTAATTGGCCGATGTGATGATTCGGGGTGATGAGCCGTGGCTTGGACGAAACGTCCTGTCCCAGTCGCCGATTCAGGCGGCGGCCGTGGTCGTCGCCCCGGTGATCTCGTTCCAGACCG
>DASWBF010000254.1:0-5202 GCA_036390735.1 Mycobacterium sp.
GACCCGTCGCGTGATAGGCCGTCGGCTACGAACTAGTCGCGCGGCTCATCGTGAGGTGGGTGAGTCTTCCGCGTTCGCTGCAGTCTGTCGAGGATCGACCTGTGATCGGTGGTGCTGATGAAGTCCTCGATGAGGTCCACCACCTGGGTTGGGCACTCCACGTGGGGGAAGTGCCCCACACCGGCGAGCACCTCAAGTCGAATCCCCGGCCGGGCGGCATACGCCGCGTAACCATGCTCGACGGGGATGATCCGGTCTTGGTCACCCCAAATCGCCATTGTGGGTAGATCGGGCGGGAGCTCATCCAGCCGATTCAGAGCGCTCACTGCCTGTCCGCGGTAGTCGACCACTGCCCGCAGCGTCCGTAGGAACGGTTGCTGCGTCTGCCGATCCGACAGCGACGAGTAGGCGTTCCACAGCTCGCCGCCCCGCGGTGACTGGATTCCTGCGGAGGCGAACCACGATCGCAGTTTGTTGCCGAGGGTCAACACCGGCCGCGGCGCGATCACCGGCAGCACGAACTCTGCTCCGGGTGCCGAGAGAATCCGCAGTGTCCGGCCCAAGTCGGGCCCGAGGCCGCCGCTGCTGATGAGAATCAGTCGCTGGCAGTAGTCGGGGTGCTGATAGGCGAACTGCATTGCCACGCCGCCGCCGAGCGAATGACCGACAACCGTCACTCCCCACCAGTTCTGCGGAAAGCCGTGCACCAGCATCACCGGCGCGCCGTCGGCCGGCCCGGCGTCGGCGACATGAATCGTGACATCACCGCCCAGATCGTCAAACCGGTGCTCCACGCCTCCGAGTTCCGGAAATAAATCAACGTTCACCCCTGCTCGCTTTCGGTCGGAGGACTCGATCGGGCGGGGTCCCCGCCTTTGCACTATGTCTGTATCGGTTCGCGTGTGTGGTCGGATCACCCCTGTTCAGTCACTCAGGCGGCTCGTCGGAAACCGTATTGACGGCTGGCAACTGCCCGCGGTTTCCAGGCGGTACATGGTCAGCTGTAGGACAGCTCGCAGCTGTCCATCCCCAGGGACCGGGTCGACGATGAGCAGCTGCATGCCCCCTCACACTGGAACCTGGCCTTCATCCGCCGGTTCATGCTGGTCTTCGGACCGATCAGTGCGCTGTTCGACTTCATGACGTTCGGGCTCATGCTCGGTGTGCTGCACGCCGGAGCCGTCGAGTTCCAAACCGGCTGGTTCGTGGAATCCCTTGCGACACAAACGTTGATCATCTTCGCGATCCGCACCCGCAAGGTGCCGTTCTTCCGAAGCCGGCCCGGCGGCTTGTTGACGGTGACCAGTCTGTCGGTGGTGGCCATCGGCGCGCTGCTGACCATCTCGCCGCTGGCGGCCACGCTGGGCTTCACACCGCTACCGTGGCCGTTCTTTGCCGTCCTCGTCGGCTTTGCCGTCGCCTACCAGGTGCTGGTCGAGTTCGCCAAGAAGATGTTCTACGCCGAGCCGATCCGGCTGGCCGGCCAGCCGGATCGCACCCGAGGGCGTGATCACCGCATTCACCGCCGCGCCGCGCGCTTCTCCCACCGCAACGGGGTGACCGCACCGGGATCCGTGACGTCGTCGCCGGCTTCCGGTGGCGGGCTAAAGTAGGCCGGCGACGAACGTCGCGGCCTGGTCGGTGTCACCGGGCACGTACTGGTGGTGCAGGGTCATGTTCTTGCCCTCGCTGCAGATGGGGTCGCCCGGATAGCACAAGTCGATGGTGCGGGCGCCGAACACCGGGCTGGCCGTGTTGAGCGGGCCCGACACCTTCCCCAGCGGGTTGCCGAACACCGCCACCGCGGCGACACGGTCGTTGAGGTCAGCGGGCAGCGGGGCAGCGGAGCCGATGGCGGGCAGGACCTCGTTGACGTAAGGGATGGCGCCGAGGGCTGGGACCGCGTTCAACCCGGGCAGGTTTGCGCCGGCCAGGATGTCGACGACCGCCGCTCCCTCGGAGAAGCCGCCGAGCACCACCTTGGTGGCGGGACAGTTGGCGGCCAGCCATTGGATGTGATTGGTCGCGTCGGCGACACCGTCGGAGACCCTGAGGAAGTTGACGTCGGCGGGATAGTTGACGCCGTACACCCCGACGGACCGACCGGCGAGCTTCGACCGCAGCGAGTCAGCGAACGCCGCGCCCAGCGGCCCGGGTCCGACGGGATCACCCATGCCGCGGGCGAACACCACCTCGACGTCCGAGCAGCCGTCGGCCGCCGCCGACGGAATCGCTGACGTTGCGGCGGATACGACACCGGCGCTCAGCGCTGCGGCGCAAAGAAAACGACTCATCAGACGTGCAGACGCGGCGGGGAACCTCATTTACGCAGCATAGGCGAACGCTTCGGCTCTGTCGGCTATGCGTCAGCCGAGATCGATGCCGGCAGCAAATGAGTGCGCAGTGCTTGCAGTGTTCGCTCCGCCCACCACATGATTAGCTCACCCTTACCTGGGTGTAGCGTGCCTACTGTTGTCGGTGAGGGAGCAGCAATGCCGTTCGGTCAGATAGCGGTACTGGGGGCGATCGCGGGCGCCACCATCTTCCTCGGTCTGCCGCTGGGTCGGGTCAATGCCGCGGTGCCGCGGCTGAAGACCGGCTTGAACGCGTTGGCGACCGGCGTTCTGCTCTTCTTGTTCTGGGATGTCACCAGCCACGCCTGGGAGCCGGTCGACGACGCGCTCAGCGACCACGATCTCGGCGCTGCTCTGAGTCACGGCGCGGTGCTGGCGGTGACCCTGGGTGTTGGTCTGATCGGCCTGGTCTGGGTGGACCGATTCGCCGCGCGCCGCAGCGACGTGCGCACCGGCGGTCCCGGCGCGGCGACGCTGGCCGAGCTGCAGACGCCGCTGTGGGCCACGGCGGCGGGCCGGCTCGCCGTCATGATCGCCGTGGGCATCGGCCTGCACAATTTCGCCGAGGGGTTGGCGATCGGCAACTCCGCGGCGTCCGGAGAGATCAGCCTGGCGGTGATGCTGGTGATCGGCTTCGCGGTGCACAACGCCACCGAGGGGTTCGGGATCGTCGCCCCGCTCACCGGTCAACGACCGCCGTGGGCGTTTCTGGCGCTGCTCGGGGTGATCGGCGGCGGCCCCACCTTCATCGGGACGCTGGTCGGCCAGCGTTTCGTCAACACCACCGTGTCGGTGGCGTTTCTGGGTCTGGCGGCCGGCTCGATTCTGTACGTGGTGATCGAGTTGCTCGCAGTCGCCCGCAAGTCAGATTTGAAGATGATCACCACCTGCGCGATCTCCGCGGGCCTGGTGCTCGGCTTCACCACCGACGCCGTCATCACCGCCGCGGGCGTCTAGCCTCTGCTGGCCTTCGAGTTCACGCGGCTCCGGGCCTCTCAGCGACATCTCAGCTATGGCTGCTTAGCGTGAAGGCCGCAGCGGCAGGAAAGGGAGACGACGTGAGTGGGCTGACCTACACCGAAGCGGTGGTCGTCGGCGGGTTTCAGGGGATCACCGAACTGTTTCCGGTGTCCAGCCTCGGTCACTCGGTGCTGGTGCCGGCATTGGCTGGCGGCCGGTGGGCCGAGGACTTGAACGTGTCGGCGCCGGAGTCGCCGTATCTGGCGTTCATCGTCGGTCTGCATGTGGCCACCGCGGCGGCGCTGCTGGTGTTTTTCTGGCGGGACTGGGTGCGAATTTTGGCCGGCTTCGGCACGTCGCTGCGGCACCGCCGCATACACACGCCGGCTGAGCGGCTGGCCTGGCTGATCGTCGTGGCGACCATTCCGGTCGGGATCGCCGGTGTGGCGTTGGAACATCTGTTCCGCACCACGCTGGGCAGGCCGGTGCCTGCCGCGGCCTTCCTGCTGGCCAACGGTGCGGTGCTGCTGGCCGGGGAGCGTCTGCGCCGCCGGGTCCGCGTCCCTGCCGGTGTCGCGGCCACCGGCGATGCTGGGGGTAGCGGTCAGCATTCCGGCGGGCTGGATGAGTCCGAACTACGGCTGGCGCAGATGCCGGTCGGAAAGGGCCTATTCATCGGGTCGGCGCAGATCTTGGCGCTGCTTCCCGGGATCAGCCGCTCCGGGGTGACGATGGTGGCCGGGTTGCTGCGCGGGCTCAACCACGACGACGCCGCACGGTTTTCATTCCTGCTGGCCACACCGGTGATTCTGGCCGCCGGGGTGTTCAAGATTCCCGACTTGTTCGGGCCGCTGGGCGACGGGATCGGTGGGCAGGTGCTCGCCGGCAGTGCGGCGTCGTTCGTCAGCGCCTACTTCGCGGTGCGTTTCTTGACCCGCTACTTTCATACCCGCACGCTGACACCGTTCGGTGTCTATTGCGTGGCCGCCGGTGCCGGCGCGCTGATCTGGTTGACCGTGCGCTGAGCCGATGACCGGCTACTTGTTGTCGTACGGGCGGATGAACACGTCGTTGAAGGTCACGGTGCGTAGGCGCCGGCTACCGATGATGTCGACCAGCCGGCTGTAGACGTGGGTGACCGCGGGATGGTTGAGGTGGCCGATGACGATGTTTTGCGGGCGGAAGTAGGTGTCGGCCATCTTTACGATGAAGTCCTCGGCGACCACGGTGGAGTCGGCCAGCGAGCCCGACCACATGGTGGTGACCGTATAACCGAGGTCGGCGGCGACCGCCCGCACCGCCGCGTTGTGTTTGCCGTAGGGCGCCCGCAGGTAGGGTGCCGCGTCGACGCCGAACGTATTCTTCAAAAACGTGTGATTGCGGGTGATTTCGTCGCCGATCCGTGCGGCGCTCAGCGTGGTCAGGTCGGGGTGTGACCAAGTGTGGTTGCCCAGCTGGATCTGCCCGGAATCCACCAAGGGCCGCAGCAGCGCCGCGTTGTCGGTCCATGACCGGTAGGTGCCGTTGACAAAGAAGGTCAACCGGATGCCGGTGTCCTTGGCGAACTGGGTGTAGAGGCGCACCACGTCGGTGTTGACGCCGTCGTCGACGGTCAGCGCCAGCAGGTCGCCGTCCCCAGGCAGCACCGACAGCACGCCCGGCCCGGGCAGCGGAACTCGGGCGCTGGCCGGCGGCGGGGGCAGCACCGATCCAGGGGCACATGAAGTGGGCCGAGGCGATGCCGTGACCGCGCGCTCGCTCTACATCCCTATCGATACTTCGCTTCCACCGGTGAGCCGCTGGCAGGTCGCCGAAATCGCTGCTCGCGCGGTGCGTGGGTGGTGCTGGAGAAGTGCTCGGCGATCGCGGCGGCGATCTCGTAGAGGCG
>DASWBF010000255.1:0-7702 GCA_036390735.1 Mycobacterium sp.
CGACCGCCAGCACGTAGTCGGAGTACCAGGCGGGGGTGACGATCGTCGACACCTCGTGCCAGTCCCGCGGATCGTCGGGGCGCAACGGGTCGAACACCGGGTTCTGGCCGCATGAATTCTCTTCGCCCACATTGCCCGCGGCAGCCACGATCACGACGTCCTTGTCGACGGCCGCGTACCGCACCGCCGCGCCGAGCGCGGCCTGATCGATCGGGGCAGCCGCGTTGACGCACGCGGTGACCGAGATGTTCATGACATCCACACCCAGGTTCGCCAGGTGCATGATCGCCCGTGCCAAAGTGGCTATGTCCCCAGCCTTTTCGCGCCTTTCACCTTCGTCGCCGGCGGCGGGTTTCGCGGGACCGAACGCGGACGAGGACTGACGCACCGAAATCAGAGTCACGTCCGGGGCGACGCCGACCACGCCGTCGGGACTGCCCGGCGGCGGCGGAGGCACCGGCGGATCGCCCTCTTCGTCGCCCGGACCCGCCGCGGGCGCATCTGGCGGCGGCGGCTCTTCGGGCGGCGGTTCTTCCGGCGGTGGGGGCGGCGGGGGAGCGGGCGTAGTGACTGTCACCGTCGACGGCTTAGGCGGCGGCGGTGGTGGAGTCGTGGGGAACGGCGAAGCCGGAGGCGGCGCAGGCGGCGGCGGCGCCGATGCACCGGGAGGCATCGGAGCAGGCCGGGTCGCGGGATCCGACGGCTGAGCGGCGATAATCGACGCGACGACCGTGCCGTGCGAATCGCAGTCCGACAGCCCGCCATTCGCGTCGCCCATCACGTAATCGCCGCCCGCGGAAAGCGCCGGAAGCCGCGGATTCGGCGTCACCCCGGTGTCGATCAAGCCCACCCTGACACCAGCGCCGGTGGAGAACTTCCATGCCTGCGGAACGGCCAGCATCACGTTGCCCGGCGCGGGCTGCACGACGTCCGGCACGGCCACGGTCAGCGGCGCCGCGCAGGTGTTGTCCTGTTTCATCTCTTGGTCTGGGCCGGGCACGCCGTCCCGCGGCAGCGCCGCGGGGTCGATCATCGGTGGTTCGATTGCTATCGCCGCGGCGGGCACCAGCATGTTGGCGGCCAACAGCGCCACAGCCGTGGTGGCAGCGGCCATACAGCGGACGGGTGCGCTGGCGGAGGGCATCAGTGATATCGGATCATTAGTGATATCGGA
Source organism: Mycobacterium sp. (assembly GCA_036390735.1). Lineage (GTDB taxonomy): Bacteria > Actinomycetota > Actinomycetes > Mycobacteriales > Mycobacteriaceae > Mycobacterium. The sequence continues at coordinate 1,175 of DASWBF010000255.1, forward strand.
TGTAGTGCAGAAGGCCGACAGCCCAGGCGGCGAACGGGACGACGACCGCCAACAGCACGTACTCGGTGTACTCGACGACCTTGCGTACAGGAGGAGAGAACACCCTCGGTGGCACGACCGCCGCGGCCAGCAGACCAGCCAGCGCGATGCCGATCGCGGCGCCGCCCGCGGTCAGCGCCGCGCCGGTATCCGTTGCGGCAGCGTGGAATCCGTAACGCGCGGCGGCACCGAGCATCGCGGCTGTCGCAGCGACTACGAGGATGATCGCGTGCCGACGGTCCCGAAATGCCCTGGCGCGCAGAATGAAAATCATCGCCACGGTGCCGACCACCACCAGCTGCGCCCACTGCTGGGCGTCACCCGGTGTCGTTGCGACGAGCGCCGACGGGACCGTCAGCGCGGCGATCCCGAGCAGAACGCCGGTCAGCACCGTGTTCGACCGCCGCGCGGCCGCGGCCACCTGCTCACCGGTCAGCGTGGCATCGGCGGGCGGCCCCGCTTCGACCGGCGACACCGTGTCCTCGGGCTGGCCGGGAGCGCGCGCGAAGATGTCGCGGCCGGTGATCGACCCGAAGGTCTGGCGCGGCACCTTGGCCAGCCACAGCGCCACCGCCGGCGCCGTCGCCACCGCGACCAGCACCGCGACCGACATCCCGACCGCCAGTCGCGGCCCGGGCACCGCCCAGTACATGCGGATCGCCGACGCGGCGATCACCCCCACGCCGGCCGTGATCACCGCGGCGGCGGCCGACCAGTACCGGCCGGTCAACCGCACCAGCAGCCAAGTTCCCGCGACCGCGGTGACCGCGGCCAAGAACGCGTGAGGTGCACCGGGGCCTAAACCCGACGGCATCGTCGTCGCCGCAAGCGTCGCCAACGCGATCGCCCCCCACGCGGCGCCGTCGCTGACGACCCGGGCCGCGCCGAGTCTCGTCGCCAGCACCGCGGTTCCGACCAGGACAACGGCTGCGCCTGCGAGCAGGGCCGTGACGAGAAGCGAGCTTTCCGTCGCCCACCGAAGCCGCCACAGCAGCGCCGCCGCAACCGCGAGTGCGGCGCCCATGATCCCGACGGCGACTGCGATCGCCGTCTCGGCGGTTACTCGCACGAAGTGCTCGGAAGCGTATTGCGCCAGTGCGGTGGAGACGTTCTCGACCACGGGACCGTAGCGTTCGGCGGCGCCGGCGGGCATCAGCACCAGCATGTCGCCGTCGACGATGTTGTGACCGGTCAGCGACACGTCCGACGCCAACACCGACATACCAGCAGCGCGGGCGAATTCATAAGTGGCAGTGGGTAATTCCGGCGCCCCGCGACCGCGCAGCACCTTGTTGATGACGGCGACGGTCGGATCGACGAGCGTGCTGAGAGGTGCGGCAGCCGGCAACACCAGGTCGATCTGGTGGGAGTCACCGGCCAGGACCGACACCCGGCACGACGGAGGTACGGCCGGCGGTGCGGCCGCATGCGCCGGCGGCGCACGGAACGTGGTCATCGGTGTTGTCTCTTCTTCGCGCCAGCGCTCATCGGCGTTCCCGCGGCGCGTCGGTGGTGGCGACGAAGTGCTCGGCGATTGCCGCGGCGATCTCGAACAGCTTGCGCCGGGTCTTCGGAGACATCTCGGTCCCGACGTCGATCACCCCGCCCGGCCGCAGATGCGTGTCGAACGGCACTTCGATCACCACCTGGCCGCGGCTGGCGAACTGCTGCTGAAGGATGTTGCGGGTGCGCTTGTCGGCATGTCCGTCCGAGTCGTTGAGCACCACCACGGTCCGGTGCAGCAGCCCGGTGAGGCCGCGGTTGGCCAACCACTCCATGGTCTGCCCGGCCGCCGCGGCGCCGTCCACCCACGGCGACGACACCACGATCAGCGCGTCGAGATCCCGCAGCACTTCCTGGGTGACCGGGCTGTCCATGGTCGAGCCGCAGTCGATGATCGAGATCGTGAAATGGCGATCCAGCCGTGCCGCGGCCTCGCGGTAGATCGCCGGGTCGAGCACCCGGCGGCGCGCGGTCGACGCCTCGCCGGCGAGGACGAACAAGCCCGACGAATTGTTGCCGACGCGACTGCGCACGTCTGCGAACGTGTCGAGGTGATCGTCGGCCGCCAGCTCCCAATACGAACCTGCGGCGTGCGGGTCGACGCGGCTGCCCAGCTTGCCGAACGATGTGTCGGCATCGATGGCGACCACACGGTCGTCCTGGCGTACTTCGGCGAGGATCGAACCGACACCGGCTGCGATCGTCGTCTTGCCCACGCCGCCCTTGCCGAGCACGCCGATCTTGTAGTGGCCGCGCAGCACCGAACGGATCTTGGCTTCCAGCGCGGCCTGGCGCAGCTCGTCGGGCGACTGTCCGAGATTGACCGTTCCGAACGTCGCCTTGTAGACCGCGCGCCGCCAGCCGCGTCCCGGCGGCGGTTTGCGGGTGGGCACCAGCTCGCTGGTGCGGATGCTGTCGACGTACGACCAATTGGTCGGCGGCGTCGGCGGCTCCTGCCAGCGTGGTGTGGGCTGCCACCCACCTCCGGGCCGCGGACCGGGGCCGGCCTGCTCACGAGCTGGTGGCCATGTCGACGGCCGATCCGGGCGGCCCGGATTGAACATCCGCATGGACTCAGATGAGGGCGGCGGGCCCGATGGCGGCGCGGGCTGCTGATGTTGCGCCTGCTGGCCCGGCGGCCCTGGCTGCCGGCTTGGCGGCGGGTAGTTCGCCGGCGCAGTCCGATAGTGCATTCCTGTTGTCGGACCGCCCGGCTCAGGCGTCTGCGGCCACTGCTGCTGAGGCGCGCCTTCCTGCGGGCGGGCGGGGGCCCGGGTCTGCGGCGTGGGCCCCGCCCGGCTCTGTGGGCTGCAGAGGAGCCTGCTCTGTGGGCTGGATGGGGACTTCCTCTGCGGCGTGGGCGGGCGGCTGTGCCCCCACCTCCTCCGGCGGCGGCCCGAGATGCTCCTGCAGGAAGTCGTCGCGTTCTGTCACAGCTGGCTCGATCTCCTTCTAAGGGTTGTCATTGGGCTTGCCCAGCAGCGCGGCCTCGGCGGGGCCCGACACGGTGTCGTGCTGCGTCAGCGCGTCCGCTCGGGTGAGCGCCGGACCGACGGCGAACACACGCATCAGTGGCCACGGCGCTTGCCGCGCCGAACCGGGCGTGATCCCCAATGATCGCAGCGACGCATCGTCGAGCGAAATGCCGTACCGAACCCCTTGATCGCTGATCCACCACAGCGACTCGCGACTGGTGGCCTCAGGCGAAGCGCTGGTGGTCATCACGAGGTTGGTCGCACCTGGCGCCATGTATACCTGATCGGCCTCGATGGTCGCCGGTCCGCGGGCATCCTTGACGAGCTGCAGCAGCCGCGAGTCAGAGCCGATCGGAATGGGCAGGCCCTTGCCGGACAGCACTGTGGTGACTGCTGAGCGGTCCGTCGAACCTTTCGCCCAGGCCACACACGTGACCGGGTTCGCCCCAGTGTCGACGAACGTCAGGCGCGTGGTGGGGTAGTAGCCGACCGGCAGTGGGTTGACGACGGGCACGTGGGTCAGCGTGTCCGGGGCCACTGCGAGCGGCAGCGGATTGCCGAAGGAGTTGGCCGAGCGCAGCAGCGTTGCCACGAACGGCGAGATCCGCTGTACGCCATCGGTCAGCAGCACGTAGAAGTTGTCGTCGCCGGTTTCCAGATCCCGCACCGACAGCACCGATCCGACCACCGCGCCGGGTGCCAGGTTCCAGCCGCCGGGTGCGCCGGCGTTGGGCACGGCTGGCGTGGTCAGTGGCTCGGTGGCGGGCAGCGCGTCGAACAGCGCGTTGGAGATCGTGACCGGTCGCGGCGCGGCGGAGTCCACCCCCAACGCCAGCGCAACCGCCTTGTTCGACAGGTCGACCTGCGACCGCTGGTCGTCCCACACGACGTACGTCGCGCCGTTATGCGTGACGAGCACGGCCAGTGGCGGACGCAACTGCTGCGCGCGCTCACCGATCGTCAGCGGCCCGCCGATCGCTGTGACGACGGAAGAGGCAGACACCTTGCCGGGCGAGGCGGTGTCGCAGATCGCCCACTGCGACGCGTCCCCCGTGCGCAGAGGCATCGCCATCGGCGCGCCGGCGATCCCTACCGTCGGGCCCTGAGGGTACTTCGCCAGCTCAGAGGCTTTGACGAACGTGGGGTTGGCCGCCTGACCGGCGATCAGTCGAGCGCTGACCAGGTTCAGCGCGGGATGCAGTCGGCCGTCGACCAGCACGAACACCGCACCGGTGTCCCGGTCGGCGAGGATCGTCGACTCGCCGACGTGGCCGGCCGGCTTGAACCACGACAGCAGGAACATCAGCGCCACGCCGAGCAGGGCGAAGATGAAGCCCAGGAGAAGCGACGCGCGCTGGCGCTGCACCGGGTCGAACTCCATCCGCACGCCGTGGTGCGACAGCGCCGCGGCGTTTCGGCGCTGCCAGAAGAAGTGCGCCGACACCTGCAGGCCGCTCGCCAGGTTCAACGCCATGAATCAGTGCCTTATCCTCGCCCGCGTAACCGATAACCGGAGGTCAAGCGCTATCCGGCCGCCCGGGGAACGGAAAGCAGCCGAGCCAGGTCCTGGCGCAGCGCGCCCGGGGTGGTGGGCCAGACGCTGGTCCAGCCCGACCCGTCTGGGCCCGTCGTGTAGGTGACGCTGACGCTGACGCGGCCGTGTTCGGTGTCGATGACCGTCAACACCGCCGGATGCACATACCGGGTCGCGCCGTGGTCGACGACCGTGACCACCGCCATCGCGGACTCGTTCATCCGGGTGCCGGCGACGAGCACGGCGACCTGATCGGGTGACAGGCCCAGACGTGCCAGCGCGGTGCCGACGGCCCACCGGTCCTGGCCGTGCGTCGCCGTCAGAGCGGACTGCAGCGCCTTCGTCGGCACATTCACGCCGTCGATCGCGGCCGGCTCGGCGTCTCCGACCGCGTGCAGCACCGCGTCGCAGATCAGCTCGATCTGCTGATCGGCCGCCGCGCTCTCGCCGACCGGCGCAAGAACCAGCTCGTCGCCGTTGCGAGCGATCATCGCCAGCCACCGACTGCGCCGGCACACCGACAGCGTCCGCTCCTGGACCGCTCCGTCGGAGTCCGGCACAGGGCGGCGAATGACGACGACGACCTCGCGCTCAGGCCGGCCAACCACGGCCATCCAGTCACGGACGGCGTCGTCGACGCGGCCGTCGGGATCGATGACACCGGCCGCGACCAGGCTGGCGTACTCGGCGGTCTGGGTCAGCGGCCTTTCACCGACCATCGTCGCGACGGTCGGTCCGGAGTCGATGGACGGGATGAACGGGCGCAGCCGCAGCGCGATCGGCATGGTTTCAACGCCGAGGAGCGCCTGCAGCACCCAGATGCCAGCCGGGGAGGTAGTGAGATCAGCCATTGCTTTGGTTGACGAAAAGACGCAAAAGCACCCGATGCGAGGTGCCGCAGGGGCGCTCTTGCGTCTACTTCGCGGAGTTTGCCGGCGGGTCAGCCGAACGAGTTGGCCGCCGATATGTCGGTGGCGATCATGTCGTCGTTGGCATTGCTGACGACCTGGGAGTGCCGCATGATGACCTCCTTGCCGGCGTCGATGCCGGAGTTGATCATCATCTGCGCCTGCTCGAACGCGCCGCCGCCGCGGGAGTCGAACACGGAGCGCACATGGGCCAGCACGTTCTGCGCCTGACTGCGGACATCCTCGAGCTGTGCGCTGGCGGTCGAGATCGACTGCACATAGTCGGGCAGCATTGCGGGATTGTAAACGAACATTCCGTCCATTTATGTGAAAGCCTTTCTGACTAAACCGAATTAGGGACGCCGGCGATGGTCGATTGCGACGACTGTTCCTGGTGCTCGTAGTTGTCGGCGGCTTGCCGCAGCGTGTTGATCAGCTCGCCCCACTGCGTGGTGAGCTTCATCTGTGCGTTGTGAATTTCCTCGGTCGTGGTGATGTTCGTGCTCGCCGCCAACCCGAACCAGCCCTGCGAGGAGTGCACGTCGTGGGCGGCGTTGAGGTAGTTCTGCAGGGTGGCGTTGGCCTGGTCGCGCAGCTGCTCGAGCTGCTGTGCGGCGCTGCGCATCTGATCGGGAGTGACGAGTAACTGCGAATCCGCCATCTGTGTGGTTCCTTCTGGTTTGTTTGCTGATGAACTGAGTGTAGGCCGCGCGCAACGGCGGTCTGCGCACCAATTTTCTGGCTTACTCCCCCCTCCCGGACGCCGGCACGGTGGTCAACTGTATGGTCCGCGCTGGTTTGGCGTTCTCTTGGCTCCGGTCGTCTCGCATCATCGCCGGCGCGCCATAGAGGCCGCCGGTGCCGCCGGTCATCGCGGGCTGCGCCGACGTCGCCACCTCGGGAACAGTGGCGGCCGGGCTGGCGGACCAGCCTGTCGGCAGCTTCGGCGGTCCGGGCGCGTTGAAGCTGCTGGTGGGCCGCGTGAAGCTGGACATCACCGCGCTGCCGGGCAACCCGGCACCGCCGGCGCCACGGGCCGCGGCGTCGGTGCCCGCTGCGATCGGACCCC
>DASWBF010000256.1:0-16084 GCA_036390735.1 Mycobacterium sp.
CGAGCACGGCTGACGCCACGACGTAGATCACCGGTGCCGCCGGACCCGTCTCCGCGACCGCGCGCCGCGCGGCCTCGACGTCGATGACTCGCGCGACGGCAACCAAATAGAACAGCCCGAGTAGGAACCCGGCGAACAGCATGAGTCGCACGAAGTGGCGTCGTCGGGATGTCGCTGAGGAACCGTCGTTATCGACCATGCTGACGGTGATTGTCCCGCACCAAGCAGGTGGCGCCGAATCGGATGACCACCAGGAATGCAGGCGGCTCGGCGTGTCAGACCCTCGGTGGAAACTCGGGTTAGTCGACGCGGCATCGGAGACCGCGTCAATGGGAATTGGGGGCGACATGGGGAACAGGGCGAACTTCGTCATCGTGAGAGATAAGGATTGGCAGCTGTACTACTCACACTGGGCGGGCTGCCGCATGCTCGATGCGCTGGTCGGGGGACCGGAACTCGCGTTGCGATACGCGCAGTCGCTCCGGCCGTGCGCCAAGGATGAGTGGGTCGACCCGCTGTGGGCTGACGGCGGCGCGGTCGTGGATCTCGACCGTCGCCGGTTGTTGTTCTTCGGCGACGAACTGATGGTGGAGATGCCGGAACGCCGGGCCCTGATGAGTGTGCTCGCCGCGGTATGGCCCGACTATGCGATCTGCTGGGCGTACGACGGAACCGCTGAACTGGCGGGATATGTCGGGGCCGAGTTGCCGCCCCACACGTGGGACAAGCAGCCGAAGCTGCGGCTCGCCCTTGACCGAAATGCGTTGTGCCATCTGGTCTCTGTTGTCGACGCCGAGGGACAACTTCGGATGTGGCCACTGTGGTGGCACCTCAGTAAGGCATGGCACGGGCCCGCGCTGCTGGACAAGCTGCCCGGCCGTGGTGTTCGAACGTTGACACTCGGCAAGATCCCCGAAGGCGGCGTTCATATCGACGTGCCCCGAAAGACGTTGGGAGCGTGGCAAACCGCCGACACGATGGGCTTCTTCCAAGCCCTTCCTGACCTTTGGGGCGGGTGGCAGACGGAGTGCTGGGAGGATCGCTTCGAGGAACAGGTGATCCGATGCAACGGAGCTCTACGGGTTCCCCAACTTGACTTGGCTGCCGGTGTCGATAGCGCTCAGGCGTGGATCCGCAACAGGGTGTTTCAGAGCTTCGCGGACAGCCCGGCAGGGCAGATCCTCAAACTCGCTGAGCTGCTCGCGCCCGTCAGACCCGGTCTCGTCGTCAGCGACGATGCGGTGGCCGACCATGGAGTCCGTCCAAGCAAGGCTGAGTGGGCTCGCTTTGTTGACGCGTGCGATGGGCTGCGGGACGCCCATGCCAGTGAACGCACCGTCGCATCATGATGCAGTAATGCGAGGATTAAGCGTGCGCACCACCATTGATCTCCCGGACGACCTGCACAAACAGGCGCTGGCAATTGCGCGCGACACCCACCGCACATTGAGCGAAACCGTCGCCGACCTCATCCGACGTGGCCTAGGAGCCGCCAGCACCGACGCGATCTCCATCGATCCCGGGACGGGACTGCCCCTGGTGAGCGTCGGGACAGTCGTCACGCCCGAGGAGGTGCGCTCGTTGGAGGATGAGGAGTGACCGCGCCGCTCGACGCGAACGTGCTCACCGCGCTGGTCGTCGCCGAGCATGTGCATCACGACGCCGCCGCGGAATTGCTCGCTCGCGCGAAGCCGCATACGGACAGTTGGCGACTCTCGATAGCGGCCCGGCGCAACTGCACAACGACGTCGCGGTACTCATTTCCACGGCGCGGTGACGTCGAACGTTTCAGCCACAGACGGCGGGCGGACCCTCAATTCGACCGCATAGCGCAGTCATAGCTGCCCCTGCCACCGTGGAGATCATGCAAGACCCACACGAACACGACCTCGGACTGGCCCATGATCTTCGACTCGCTCGAAGCGGCCGTCGCCGGCGAGAACGCCCGATTGACCCCACAAATCGCCCCGCCCGAACAGGCATGCACCGCGGTGTACGGATACGACACCGGATATGCGGCCAGCGTCAAGAACATGTCACGGGTGACACTGAGCTCTGACAACGTTTTCGGTGACGGCGGGGACGCCGAACTCGCCAGTGTCACAGGCGATCCGGCCAGCGGCATGACCATCGCGCTCGTCATCGGCGTCGGCGAGAAATCCTCCAGCACGCCACCGCCCGAGGTTCCAGCGAGCGGCGGTCCGCCACCGAACGGGCGCCCGCCCAGCCCGCCTCCAGTGCGCTGAGGTATCCCGTCACCGCGAGACGATCTGTAATCTTCACTGTCTCAACGCTTTTCTTCGCGTGGATGTCTTGTGCGCCGGGTGCGGCGACGTTTGTCGCTGCGAGGCGGGCAGTTCGACTATTGCCCTCGTCGGTGGCATATGGGGCCGAAGTGACGATTGTTACCACACGAGCATCAGGCACCACATTTTCCCCTTCGATTAGGTGGTGGTGTTCTTGCCCACCTCTAGCGTCAAGGCGAGCTTTGGCCTCGTCAAGTTCAGCCTTCGCCGCTTCGAACGCGTCCGCTGCTACACGAATATGTCGCAAGTGCCGCGCATCGCGTGCTGGCGCGGTGTGCGGATCGAGGTGCTCCAGCCAGTTCTCGGTCTTCGTGAGTTCCTTGTGGCTCAACGCCTTTCGTCGCTTGGATACCCGCGACGGACGGTGCGATCGAGAATGCCGAGCGTGGCCCGCAGAGCGGTTTCCGAGATGACCGGAAATATGCCGGCCTCACGCCATGTCGGGCCGATGTCTGAAACCAGTCGTAGAAAGACGTGACGATTGTGCCCGTGCCGTCGGAGGTCGGCTCGAGCCGGTATCCGTACACGTGACCGATCTGCGGGCGGATCTGGCCCAACACTGTCCAGGAGATCAGCCGGTTTTTCTCGAATTCACGGATCGAGACGGTCACGTCGTACTTTCCCAGCTCGGGGAAGTCATTCAGCGACTCGCGATCCATGTGGACGACGAAGCTGTCGCCGGCGGCGGTGACTGAGTCGCCCTCGACATGGCCCTGCGGGTCGCACAACACGGCGAAGATGCCGGCGGCGGGCGCCGCGATGGTTCGTTGGACCTCGATTCGATCAGTCACGGACCGATCCTGTCACGGTGCGCCGCGTCGACCGCACGGCAGCCATCCGGACTATCCCCACCATGTGGTGCGTTGAGAAGGGCATGATCGCAGAGTCGACAACGAGCCTGGACATGGACGCGAGGCCGAGCCCGACATGAGCGGATTCCACGACGGCGAACTGGCCGTGCAGAGACAGGCCGGCGTCGAGGCGGCGGCCGCCCGACTCAGCTCGATGCTCTCCCGTGCCGAACTGCGTGACGGCACGGCCGCCTTCCTTCACGATGCGACGTTCGCGGCGATCACCGCGCGTGACCCTGCGGGACAGCTGTGGATCTCCCCGCTGAGCGGGCCGCCGGGCTTCCTGAACCGCGCAGGGCCGAGGACGCTCACCATCCGAGCGTGCTTCCCCGACCAAGCCCCGCTGCACGAGCTGCTCGTCGGTCAGCCGATCGGCCTGGTCGTCGTCGAGTTCGCGGCCAAACGCCGGGTGCGCGTGAACGGCACGCTCACCGACGTGCACAACGGCGAGCTGGTCGTGGATGTCGAGCAGGCCTACGGCAACTGCCCGCAATATATCCGACAACGACACTTGACAACCGAGTCGGTCGGTGCCGGGCAGGCCCGAGTAAGCCGACGCAGAACCCTTGCGGCGGAGGATGTTTCGCTGATCCAGTCAGCGGACACCTTCTTTCTCGGCACCACCCACCCCGAGCGCGGCAACGACGCTTCGCACCGCGGCGGCCCGCTCGGATTCGTGCGCACAGACGGCGAAACCCTCTGGTGGCCCGACTATCCGGGCAACAACATGTTCAACAGCTTCGGCAACCTGGCTGCCGACCCGACGGCCGCCTTGCTGTTCGTCGACTTCCGTACCGGACATACGCTGCACCTGTCCGGCACCGCGACTGTGCAGTGGAACATCCCGGGTGATCCCGACGACGACACCCGCACGGGACGCGGTGTGCACTTCACACCCACGCGCGTGGCCGCCGGGCGGCTCCTCCCCGCACGCGAGATCGGCCGGGACTGACATCCCACGTAGCCGCAATCGCCGTGCCACGATGAGACCATGCCCGACGAAGAGATGAATTCCGAGCGTGACTTCAACGAGCGCAACATCGACGAGTTCCGCCGCAACGGCGGCAAGGTGGGCGGTCAGTTCGAAGGCTTCCCGTTGCTGCTGTTGACATCCACCGGTGCCCGCAGCGGCGCCCAGCGCGTCAACCCGGTGGCCTACTTCGACATCGACGGCAAAATCTACGTCATCGCCTCATCGGCCGGTCGCGACCGAGATCCCGTGTGGGCCCACAACATTCGCGCCAACCCGACGGCGTCAGTCGAGATCGGCTCCGACGCGCCGCGGACGGTCACCGCACACGAGTTGCCGCGCGATGAGCGCGACCGCATCTACGAGATCGTCGTGCAACGCGCCCCCGGGTTCGGCGACTACCAGACGCAAACCGACCGGATCATCCCCGTCTTCGAGCTGACACCGAACGACTAACCCCTAGATCCGATGAGGGTGTCGATCCACCCGCGCGCGAAGTACAGCAGGAAGCCCGCCGCGACGATCCACAACAGCGGGCTGATCTCGCGGGCCTTACCGGATGCGGCGCGCAGCACCACCCAGGCGATGAACCCGACGCCGATGCCGTTGGCGATCGAGTAGCTCAGCGGCATCACCGCCACCGTCAGCACGACAGGCAGCGCCACGGAGAACTCCGAGAAATCGATCTCCCGCAACACTGACGCCATCATCGTGCCCACGATGACGAGTGCGGCCGCAGCCACCTCGGACGGCACGATTGCGGCCAGCGGCGTCAAAAACATTGCCGCCAAGAACAATCCACCCGTCACCAGGCTGGCCATTCCGGTGCGTGCACCCTCACCGATACCGGCACCCGACTCGATGAACACCGTGTTCGAGGACGCCGACACCGCGCCACCGGCCACCGCGCCGACACCTTCCACCACGAGCGCGGACTGCAGGCGCGGAAAGTTGCCCTGCTCGTCAGCGAGCCCGGCCTGGCGTGACAGGCCCGTGAAGCTGCCCATCGCGTCGAAGAAGTTGGTGAACACGAGGGTGAACACCAGCATGACGGCCGCCAGGATGCCGATGCGCCCGAAGCTGTTCAGGCTGAATGCGCCGACCAGCGACAGGTCGGGCAGAGCGAACGGTGAACCCGACAGCGTCGGCACCGACAGGCTCCACCCGCCGTGGTTCTTGGTCGCGGGTCCGAGATGCCAGATGGCCTCGACGACGACGGCGACCACCGTTCCGGCGACCAGCCCAATGAGGATGGCGCCGCGCATCTTTCGCGCGACGAGGACACCGGTCACCAACAGCGTGAACACGAAAACGACCGTCGGCACGGTGTTGATCGAGCCGAGGCCGTTGGTCCCGAGACCCACCGGCGGGGACGGCAGCTTCGTCGAACCGACGAATCCGGCGTCGATGAGACCGATGAACAAGATGAACAGCCCGATACCGGCGGTGATCGCGAGCTTCAGCGGCATCGGCACGGCGTCGAAGATGAGCTTGCGCAGCCCGGTTGCCGCCACGGCGACGATGATCAGGCCGTCGATGACGACCAGGCCCATCGCCTCGGGCCACGTCAGCGTGCCGACGACGGAGCTGGCCAGAAACGAGTTGATGCCCAATCCCGCGGCGAACGCGAACGGCAGCCGCGCGACGACGCCGAACAGGATCGTCATCGCGCCCGCCGCCAGCGACGTCACCGCGGACACTTGCGTGAACCCGAGTTTGTGGCCGGCGACGTCGGCGCTGCCCGACAGAACGATCGGGTTCAGCACGATGATGTAGGCCATCGCAATGAACGTGACCAGGCCGCCACGCAATTCGGTGCCGATCGTCGAGTCGCGCGCGGAGATCTCGAAGAATCGGTCGAGGCGAGTCACGGGTTTGACCCTAAGGCGCGCGGAGTGTGCGCACTCGCGCTGACCGCACGTCGGTGCGCACTCCTACTATGGCGAATAGGTTGCGCCCGTGTCAGAGAGGTGCGGCTGGGAGGTCCAGATATCCGATGGTGCGGTTGTTGGCAGAGGTTCTGATCCTGGCGGTGATCGTCATGGGGGTCGTCGCTGCCGTCGGTAGCGGCGGATCCCAAATCGCCAGAGCCGCGGCGCCGCGCAAGCAGACGCATCCCCGATTATCCCGGCTCGAGGTCATCAGCCTCTCGGTGCTCGCCCTGACCGCGCTTGTCGTCGCTATCGGTCTCGCTAACAGGGTCGGAGATGCATGGTGGCTGCTGCCGGTCGTGACGTGGTTCGTCATCTACCTCGCCGTCCGAGCGTGGTCTAGGGAACGGGCGCTGCGCCGATTGGATGCTGAGCGGCAAAAACGCCAACAAGAAGCTGCGCGGGACCGCCAGCGGCTTGAGGAGTTTGGTCGAGAGGGAGTCAGCCTTCTCGAACGCGCGAACGACGCGATCAAGAAAATCGTGTCGACCGAGGCCGCACGCACCGGGTGGCTGGGCGAGCCCGCCGAGCTGGATTTTCGGGCTGAACTCGCCACGATCGAGGAAACCCTGAGGAAAGCAACCGCAATCCAGAAGGTGGTGGCTGAGGCATCGACTATTCCCAATCCCACGAAGGACGACGTTCAGCTGGTCAAGGACGCGAAGCGCACCTTGAAGCAGCTAGACGGTTCTGTTCGAGAACAGGTGAATCTTCTTTCGAAATGTAGCGACGAGGCAATCGAACTCGACCGAATGCTGCGAGACGACCGCGAACAATCAAGGATCGCTCTGCAACGCGGTGAGGTCCGGGCACGCCTGAGTGCATTGATCTACGGCGCTGAGCTCACGTCGGCCGGTGCCCCTTCCGACGCAGTCGACGCCGTCAGTGCGCGCGTCGACGCGTTCCGTGAGTTGAGGGCCTTGATGGCGAGGGATCAGCCAGACGATCGCATCGCGGCGGAAACCGAAAAGGATTCGTCGGCGGGACAAACCCCGTCCAATGGCTTTCGGCAATCAGTCGACAAGGTGTTTCGCCATATCCGCCGGTAGCGTGAGGTTCCGATGTCGTACCCACTCTCGTAAATCCAGCCCGACTGGTGGAGGCTTTAGACATGACGCCACCTCGCCACGTCGATCCCCTTCTGTTCGGCTAAATGTGGCGATCCACGAGCAGCTCCTCGAGGCCGTCGACGGCCGGCGTGGGGTAGAGGCCGCCGACCGTCTCTGCGAGGCCTGCGTGGTTCTTCTCGACGTCGACGCCGCCGCCATCTCTCTCGTCTTCGACGGCGCCAGCAGCGGCACCCTCGGCTCCAGCGGTGCCCCCGCCCGCGCCTACGACGAACTGCAGTTCACGCTCGGCGAGGGACCCTGCCTGGATTCGGTCGCCCACCGGCTCCCGATGCTCGTCGTCGACCTCACCGAGGAGCCTCGGTGGCCGGCCTACGGCCCGGCCTTGCTCGCCCACCAGATCCGCAGCGTCTGCGCGATGCCTGTCGTCGTAGCCGGCGAGTTCGTCGGCGCCCTCGACCTCTTCCGCGCTCAGCCGGGCGAGCTGGAGGGTGACGCCCTGGCCGGCGCCATCGCCGCCGCCGAGCTGGCCGGCATCGCCGTTCTCGACCTCCTCGACGCCGACCTGCAGGCCGCCGCCTCCGACCCGAGCAGCGACGCCTGGGCCGAACTCCGCGCCCTGAGCCGCGCCGAGGTCAGCCAGGCCACCGGCATGCTCGTCGCCCAGCTGGGGGTCGAGCCGCCCGAAGCGCTGATGCGCCTGCGCGCCCACTCCTACGCCACCGGCCGCAACGCCACCGACGTCGCCCGCGACATCCTCGACCGCCGCCTCACCCTCGAACGAGACGAATAACCATGGAGGGCAACATGACCGACATCCCTCGCGAAACCCGCGTGCTCGACGCCGTCGTCACGCTCGTCGACACGCTGCTCCACGACTTCGACGTCGTCGACCTGCTGACCGACCTCACCCAGCAGTGCGCCGACCTCCTCGACGTCGCCTCCGCCGGATTTCTGCTCGCCGACCCGCTGCGCAAGCTCCGGCTCTTGGCCGCCACCTCCGAGCAGACTCGCGATCTTGAACTTTTCCAGCTCCAAGCAGACGAAGGTCCGTGCGTCGACTGCTACACCAGCGGCCAGCCCGTCTCCGTCGCCGACCTGCAGAACGCAACTGAACGGTGGCCTCGCTTCGTTCCCGCCGCGCTGGACGCTGGCTTCGCCTCCGTGCACGCCATCCCGATGCGCGCCGCGGGCATCGTGCTCGGTGCCCTCGGCCTGTTCGGCACCCGCCCCGGTGAGCTCAACGACGCGGATCTGCTTGTCGGACAATCGCTTACGCATATCGCCTGTGTGGCGATTCTTCAGGAGATCCCGCCCACCCCCAGCATCGTCATGCCGCAACTCCGTCAAGCGCTCACCAGCCGCGTCGTCGTCGAGCAGGCCAAGGGCTTTCTCCGCGAAAGCCTCGGCGTGTCGATCGAGGAGGCGTTCCACCTCCTGCGGACCTACTCACGCAATCACCAAAGACACCTCACCGACGTCGCCCGCCGCTTGATGACCGAGCCGGGTGCCCGCCCCGAGGTTCTTTCGGCGATGTCCGAACTGGCTCACGGCTGACGCTGCCGCGCCCGTACCCGCCGCACCGCCTCCTCGACCAGCCGCTCCGCCACCGCGTACAGCTTCACGTTCTCGGACTGGCTCATCTGGATCAACCGCTCGAAGGCCTCCGCTGCGCTGAGGCCCGACCGGCTGCGGATGATCCCGATCGCCTGGTCGATCACCGCCCGGCTGTCCAGCGCTCGCTGCAGCGCCCGCGTCCGCTCCTGCGCGTTGGCCAGCAGCTGCGCGTTGTACACCGACACCGCCGCGGGCCCGGCGAACTGCGACCCCAACCGCACCGCATGCTCGCCGAACGCGTCCCGGCTGTTGGCGTACGAGTTGATCGCGCCGATCACCTCGTCGCCGACCACCAGCGGCAGCGACAGCGCGGAGTGCACCCCCATCCGGGCCACCCGGCCACCGAAGTGCGGCCACCGGCTGTCACTGCCCAGCGACCCGCTGACCACAGGTCGCCTCGACTGCATGCACGTCAGGCACGGCCCTTCCCTCAGGTCGTCGTACTGCACGGTGTCGATGTTGCTGACGAAAACCGCTGTGGCAGCCCATGTTTGGATCCGAGGCGCGCCATCCCGGGTGTCGACCAGCGCAACGCCAGCGCCGTCGACGCCGGGGATCGCTTGCACCGCGAACTCCGCCACATCGCGGAGCAGATCGATCACCTTCTGCGCGCCGGCCACGATCCCGGCCACCCCGCGCAGCCCGGCATACAGTTCGGCCTCGTCCGCATCGCGTTGGGCCGGGGACAGGTCGGGCGCTGTGCGACCGGGCTGGGCGTCGTAGTCGGCCATCGTGGGCAACAAATCTACTCGGTGCCGCGCTCCGACAAGGTCAGTTGACGAGCGCCAATGCGTGGGCCCGGCGCAGCTTTCCCGACGGCGTCTTCGGGATCATTCCCGGTTCGAGCACCACCACGTTGCGCGGCCGCATGTCGACCTCGCTGACCACTTCGTGCGCGACCCGACGCTCGATGCGACGCACCTCTTTTCGGTCCTGCCACGCGGCGGACTCGACGGCGACGGCGAACGTCTCTCGTGAGTGCCCGGCGTCCAGGCGCACCGCCACCGCGCACCCCGGCCGTACTCCGGGGACCCGGGCCGCAGCGCGTTCGATGTCAGTCGGGTAGATGTTGCGGCCGGCCATGATGATGACGTCCTTGACCCTGCCGCACACCACGATGCTGCCCGTCTCGGTGAGATAGCCGAGGTCGCCGGTGTCGTACCAGCCCTGCTCATCCTGAGCCGCGACGAAACCGGCCACCGTGGTGTAGCCCCGCGTCACACATCCCCCGCGCACCTGAATGACGCCGACGCCCCGAGCCGGCAGCACGCCGCCGTCTTCGTCGATGATGCGCGCCTCCAGGCCTTCCAGCACCGGGCCCAGCATGGCCAGCCGCCGGGTATTGCCCCGTGTCGCGGGAACAGCTCGGTGCAGCACGGCGAGCAGGTCGGCGTCGACTTCGTCGACGGCCAGGCCGCTGCCGCACTCGGTGAACGACACCGCCACGGTCGTCTCGGCCATCCCGTAGGCCGGCAGGATGGCCTCCGGCCGCAAACCGAACGGCCTGCCCGCGTCGATCAGGTCCTCCAAGTCCGCCGGCTCCACCTGCTCGGCGCCCGACAGCGCCCACCGCAGCGACGACAGGTCGAACTGGCCCGGCACCGCCTGCCGGCGCAGCCGCTTGGCGAACAGGTTGTAGGCGAAGTTCGGCGCCGCCGTCATGGTGCCCTTGTACTTGTCGATCAGCTTGGCCCACAGCAGCGTGTCGCGCAGGAAGTCCATCGGCGTGACCTTTACCAGCTCCACCCCGAAATACATTGGCACCGTCAGGAATCCGGTCATGCCCATGTCGTGGAACAGCGGCAGCCAACACACGATCACATCGGTGTCCGCATCGACCTGGGCGCCGGCGAACATCGCTTCCGCGTTGGCTACGAAGTTGCGGTGGGTGATTTGCACGGCCTTGGGCGACCCGGTCGAGCCCGACGTCAACTGCATGAAAGCCACGTCGTCGTCGTCGGTGTCCACCGGCTCGGCCGGCGGGCTGTCTAGCAGGTCCTCGATGGTCAGAACCCGCATCCCCAACTCGGCGAGCACTGGTGCCGCGGCCATGAACGGATCCGAGATGACCACCGCCTTCGCGTCGATCATCTTGATGACGGCCATGGTTTCCTCGGCCCAACGCAGCAAGTCCGTGCGGGGCGTCGGCTGGTGCAGCATGGTCAGGCAGGCACCACGCATCCAGATGCCCTGCGCGGTCGGGGCGATCTCGACCGGGGCACCGGCCAGCACCGCGACGGCGTCCCCGTGCCCGATGCCGGAAGCGGCCAGCCCGCCGGCAACGCGACGGGCGCGCTCGTGCACCTCGCCCCACGTATGGCGGACCGGTGCGTCCGGCTCGCCGGTAACCATGCCCTTGCGACTTCTATGGGCGTTGGCATACATCGTCTCGGTGAATTTGCTCATGACGATTCCTTCGGCGTCGCCACCACGGCGTCGAGTTGGGAGCTCCGCGCATAAACACGAACCCCGTTTGATCCGTCACCCCGGGCGGAGTGCGGCGTGGAGCTTGTCGGCGACCCCGCCGACGAAGCACCGAGTGGACGCACTGACTGTACAGACCCGACCGCAGCCGGGCAGCGCAGCGCGCCGATATCGATGACCGCGGACATTGCAGGCGGACTCCCCCGAGAGCACAACCGTGGAAGTGTCGGCTTACGTCGGGGGGGTCAATGCCCGTTCGGCGGCGACATCAGATCGCCGCCGTGACGTTTCCGTAAGGCTGGGTGGTCAACCTTCCAGGTCGGACGTTGCTCGGCGGTATGGCAACTGCTCCTAAGTCGGTTATCGCGCCTTGGCGAGTTGACTAATGCGCTGAGGTGAAAGGTGCAGAAGCGTAGCTGCGTCGCGGACGGGGATGCCGGCCTTCGCCAAGGCTTGAGCGTAATCAGCAGCGGCGCGTTGTGCCGCCTCGTTGACGTGGACCGCGGCGCGGCGGGCTGCTTCGATCTCACGGGCGCGCGCAGCGATATCACCGACCTCAGGGACGTCGATGCTGGTGATGTGCACAGCGATGTCAGTGAGTGGTGTGTCGGTACTGACGGCAATGAGGCTGCGGGCCATATCCTCAATCTCGCTGATGCGGCGCGCCTGGGTGAGTTGATCTATCGCTGGGACGTGGATCATCCACCAGCGACCATCGCGGCTGACTTCGACCTTGTAGTCGTGCATCACTTCCGCCTGCTCTCGTCGATGGCTTTGTTGATCTTGCGGACCACACCAGGGCTGATCGTGCGGTGGCTGTCCGGAACGGGTACCCACACACCGGACGGGTGCGTCCATTTGGAGTGCCGGCCATCCGTGCTGATACGCGTGAAACCGGCCTCCTTCAACCGTTTGATAACTGACCTTGTGGGTTCTTCCTTCACCACAACGATAGTCTAGTGCGCTAGACGATTTCTAGTCAAGCGCACTAGACAATAAATTCTCGAGGTCAGGGCACCTTGATCCGCCGTCTATTGCAGCCGGCGCCGCAGCCCCGTCGCGCGGATCGCTGGGCGGGCAATGGCGCCGCGCAGCTGGGCCTCGGACCCGATCAGGCGAACCTTGGATTTGGCCCGCGTCACCGCGGTGTAGAGCAGCTCACGGGTCAGCACCCTCGACTCTTCTGGCGGCAGCAGCACCGTGACCTCGTCGGCTTGGCTGCCCTGACTCTTGTGGATCGTCATCGCGTGCATGGTGTCGACGTCGGCGAGCCGGCTGGTGGCGAATGCGTGCGGCTCGGCGGCACCGGCGATGACGGCCCGCAGCACATCGTCGTGGCGGACGGTCACGCCGGTGTCGCCGTTGTAGAGACCGAGTCCGTAATCGTTGGCCGTCACCAGCACCGGGCGGCCCGGGTACCAGGCCGACCAGATCGGCTCGCCGGTCGCTTCGGTCAGCCAACGTTCGACTTGGCGGTTCCAGTGCTGCACGCCATACGGTCCTCGTCGGTGTGCGCACAACAGCCGATGCTCGTCGAGTATGGCCAGCGCGGACGCGTCGTCGCCGAGGATCGCTGCTTGTCGCAGGCGCAGCGCGTGGGGGAGAACCACTTTCCGAAGGTCTTCCGCCGGGTTGTCTGCGTCGACCCATTCGATGTGCTCGCCGCCGTCCCGCAGGACCTCGACGGCCTTGTTCGCGTCGCCGTCACGGATCGCTTCTGCCAGTTTGCCGATCGACTCGCCGAACCGGTGCGACGTCTTCAACGCGGCGATTCGCGCGTCGCTGCGTCCGCTCAGCCCGTCGACCAGATCGGCCAGCACCGCGCCGGCCTCCACCGACGCCAGCTGATCGGGATCGCCGACCAGCAGCAGCCGCGTGCCCTGGCGCACCGCTTCCAGCAGCCGCGCCATCATCGTCAGCGACACCATCGAGGTCTCGTCGACCACGATGACCTCGTGCGGCAGCCGGTTGCCGCGGTGGTGGCGGAACCGCGACGACGTGTCCGGGCGGCTGCCCAGCAGCCGGTGCAGCGTGGTGGCCCGCAGCCCGGTCAACCGCTGACGGTCGACCGGGTCGAGGCGGTCCACTTCAAGCTGCACCGCCTCCTGCAGTCTGGCCGCCGCCTTGCCGGTCGGTGCCGCCAGCGCGATGCGCAGCCCCGCCTTGCCCGCCAACTCCGCCTGTTCCGCGAACAGCGCGAGCAGACGCGCGACCGTCGTCGTCTTACCCGTCCCGGGCCCGCCGGTGAGTACTGTCAGCCCTTGCGACAGTGCGATTTCCGCGGCCCCTCGCTGTTCCTCGTATCCGGTGGGGAACAACCGGGTGATGTCTGGAACCGCCTCGGTTGGGGACGCCGGCAGCAGAGCCAGCAGATCGTCGGCCACCTGCTGTTCCTCGCGCCAATACCGGTCGAGGTACAACAGATCGCCGTACAGCCGCAACATCGGTGGCGAGCCGAGCAAGGGACTGGCCTGCACGGCAGTTACCCACGACGACGGTTCCGGCCAGGGTAGGTCCGCAGCGCCGACTTGCTTTTCGACCGAGCGCAGGTCGACGCACACCGAGCCGCCGCGCAGCGCGCGCACCACCAGCGCGACGGCCAGCGCGGCCCGCTCGTCGTCCTCGCCAGCGAGTTGTGTAAGTCGTTGCGCCACATGAGTATCCGATGATTCAATGACGCCGGCGGCGTTGAACGTCTGCAGCAGACCGGTGGCGTTGACGGCAAGCTGCCATTCGGCGGCGGTCATGCCGCGGCCCTCCCGGCGTCGAGCAGATCGGACAACGCGGTGACGAGCGTCGCCGGCGGTTGCCAACTGAACACCCCCGCCGGATGCCCGTCGACTATCGGCGTCGCCGGTCCGCACATGCCTCGTACGAACAGGTACAGCACTCCGCCCAAGTGACGGTCGGGCTCATAACCTGGCTGCCGCCATCGCAAGAACCGGTGCAGCACAACGCTATACAACAGCGCCTGCAGCGGATAGTCGGAGTGCAGCATCGCCTCGGCCAGTCGCGGCCGGTCGTAGTCCGCGGCGGTCAACGGTCGATCCCCGTCGCCGAGCCAGTTCGTCTTGTAATCGACGACGAGGTAGTGGCCTGCGATGCGCAACACGGCGTCGACCGAACCGCTGAGGTATCCGCGAAGTGACTGGCCGCCAAGCGCATCGCTGATCAGCCGGTCGGCATACGGTGCCAGCGGGTCATCGGCGAGCAGGTGGTCGCGGAGCAGATGGCCGACGTCTGCGAGCCGGATATTCGGCGTGGCCTCGCGCAGATCGCCACCCGCCAGCGGGAATTCGAAGTCCAACTCCCGCAGCCGGTCCGGCAGCCCGATCTGCCGCAATGTCAACCCGTTGGCCAGCGGACCCAACGGTGTGTCGTGCATCGGCACCATCGCGGCGGCCAATTCGGCTGCGGGCACGTCGACGGGCCACCACGCCGAGTGCTCCCGGATCTGCGACTCCAACTCGGCAGCGAGATCCGCGGCGAACGGGTCCGCCGTCTCCAATACCGCGTGCACCAGCGTGCCGAATTTCGCGCCCGTCGGCAGATCCGCCATCGGGGAAGGGATGTCGGCGCCAGCAGCCGAACGAACGACTGGGATGTCGCCGGCCTCGTCGTCCAACTCGGTGACCTCCGGCTCGCTGCTCACCCCGGTCGTCTCCGCGGCCCGGATCAAGCCGGAATACGACGTGCGCCGCCACGCCGTGTCGATTCCGCGGTGGAAGTGGCGAGCGTCGAGGTCCGACGGCGGCGGCTCGACCGGCACGGGCGCTACCGAGCACACCACCGAATCTTCGATCACCGGCCCGCCCGCGGCCTCCCACTCACGCAGCCGCGCCATCGCGTCGTCGTCGGAAATCTTCGCGGGCTCACAGCGATCGGGCACCACATGCTCGCCGGGCCGGCGTCCGCGCAGCAGCCGCGACAGCCCGCCGTTCGGCTCGTCCCACGCCGGCGACCACCACGCCACCACCTGCGACTGCGCCCGGGTCATCGCCACGTACGTCAACCGGCTGTCGTCACTGGCGGCCTCCTTGCGGCCCAGCTTCTCGACCACCTTGAAATCAGGGCTGTCCTTGCCGCCGATGTGCAGGCACCGCACGCCGTCGTCGTGGAACAGCACCAGGTCGCGATCCGGGGCTCTGCGGTTGAACGCGAACGGCAGATACACGATCGGGTACTGCAGCCCCTTGGCGACCCACACCGTCATGATCTGCACTGCGGCGGCGTCGCTGTCGATGCGTCGGCTGCGTTCGGATGCCCCGCTCCGTTCTTCGCGTTGCTCACGCAGCCAATCCCGCAGCGCGGGCAAGCGGTAATGCTCGCGGTGCGCCGTCTCCTGCAGCAGCTGCGTCATGTGCGCGAGGTCGGTCATGTGCCGCTCGCCGCCTTGCCACGACAGCACGCGGTCGCTCATGCCGTTGAGCTGCGCGGCTTCGAAGATCGCCGCGACTCCGCGCTCGCGCGCGTGCCCTGCCCACTCGCGCAACGTCTCCGCGACGCGATCGGTCAGCGCGTCGCCGCCCGCCGCAAGGGTTTCCGCGGTCTCGCCGAAGAACATCGTCGCCGCGGCGGCGCGCACCACGCCGGGGCGCTGCGGCTGATCGAACGCCTCCAGCAGCGACAACCAGTCGTCGGCGGCGTCGGAGTCGAACACGTCGGAGTCGCCGGTGTACACGGACTGAATCCCGGCGTCGGCCAGCGCGCGGTGACAGCAGCGAGCGTCCTTGTGCGTCTCGACGATCACCGCGATGTGGCGCGCCTGTAGTGGATGTCCGTCGTAGGTCACCCCGCCGGCGAGCAGCGCACCGATGTCGGCGGCGAGGTCGGCGCTGATGTGTTCGCGTAGTTCGTCGATCGGTAGGTTCGCAAAGCCGCTGCGGCCCAGTGTTTCTCGTCGCACCACCCGCAGCCG
>DASWBF010000257.1:0-9724 GCA_036390735.1 Mycobacterium sp.
TATCCACGGTGATCCCGGCCAACGGGTCTTTTTTGATGATGCGCTCGGCCAGTAGCCAGTTGACGAATCGGCGCAGCCCACGCCACCGCGTACGAATGGTGCCGTCGCTTTGCCTCTTGCCGCGTAGTGACTCGATCCAGCCGAGCACGTTGTGACGGGTCAGTGACGACAGGTCAGCCGGTAGCCCACGCTCGACGAGCCAGGCACTGAAGTAGTCGATGCTCTGGCCGTAGAGCACCAGTGTGCGGTCTGCCTTGCCTTCCACCCGCAAGGAACGGCTGAAGCTGGTGGCCAGCGAGTCGAGCTTTTCTGGAGGTCTTCCTGGAGCCATGGATGCCGAGGTTATCAGGTGAGCGCCAGTCATGCTAACTCTGGGTCAGACCTGTTTGTGTGTGTCTCTGCTGGTCAGATCGGTATTTCGACTGGGCTGCACCCGCTTGGGTTCGCCCGGCATCTTCGGGTAGTTCGGCGGGTACGGCATGTCGCCGAGGCCTCGCTCTTCGTCGGCCCTGACCATCTCCAGCAGCGGCTCGATCGACTGCTTCTTCTCGTCGATGTCGGCCCACGGATCCGCTCGTCGCGCAACCAGATCCGGCACGCTAGCCATCGTGTAGTCGTCGGGATCGGCGGTGGCCAGCTCGTCCCACGTCAGTGGTGTCGACACCGTCGCGATCGGGGTGCGCCGCACCGAGTACGCCGACGCGAACGTGCGATCGCGCGCATTCTGGTTGAAGTCGATGAACAGCCGCTTGCCGCGCTCCTCTTTCCACCACGACGTCGTCACCAAATCTGGTGCACGCCTCTCGATTTCACGAGCCAACGCGATGCCCGCCCGTCGCACCGCGATGAAGTCCCAGTCCGTCTTGATCCGCAGGAACACATGCACCCCGCGGCCACCGGATGTCTTCGGAAAGCCGACCAGCCCCAGCTCGTCGAGAAGCGGTTTCAACACGTCGACCGCGATCGTGCTGGCCTCCTTGAATCCCGTTCCCGGCTGGGGGTCCAGATCTATTCGTAGTTCGTCGGGATGCTCGGTGTCCGGGCAGCGCACCTGCCACGGATGCAGCGTGACGGTGCCCATCTGGGCTGCCCAGACGATCGCCGAGGGATGCGTGATCTTCAGGGCGTCGGCGGTGCGGCCCGACGGAAACGTTATCCGGCACGTCTCCAGGTAGTCGGGATGGTGCTGCGGCACCCGCTTCTGGTAGATCTCCTCGCCGTCGATGCCGTCAGGGAATCGCTGAAGATGAGTCGGCCGGTCACGCAGCGCAGTCAGCATCGGTCCCTTTGAGACGGTCAGGTAGTAGTCGACCAGCGTGCGTTTCGTGCCGTCCGATCCCAGCTTGGGGAAGTACACCTTGTCCGGGTTGGTCAGCCGGACCTTCACTCCATCGACATCGAGTTCCTCTGCGGCGGTTGCCATCACGACTCCAGCACGTCGTACAGGTCGTAGTTCAGCGGCACGTCGAGCTGGTCGAACGTGCAGCTTCTCGGATCGCGGTCCGGGCGCCAGCGCACGAACCGCACTGCGTGCCGGAACCGTCGGCCGTGGACGCTGTTGCCCTCCATCTGGTCGTAGGCCACCTCGGCGACCTTCGCGGGCCGCACCGGGATCCAGCGCTTGTCGGCTGCGGAATTCCATCGGCTGGGCTCACCGTCGTACACCAAATCGTCAGCCTTTCTTAGCGGCTCCAGATCGGCCAGCAGCTTCAGCCGGTCCTTGGCGGTGAAAGACGCTGCGCCACCGACCATTTGAAGCTCGCCGTCGCGGTAGAGGCCTAGCAGGATCGAGCCGACACCCTCGCCGCTCTTGTGGATGCGGTATCCGATTGCGACGCAGTCGGCGTCGCGGGCGTGCTTGACCTTCACCATCTCTCGCTTGCCGGGCAGATACGGCCCGTCGAGTCGCTTGGCGATCACCCCGTCCAGGCCGGCGCCTTCGAACGTGGTCAGCCAGCGAGCACCCTGGTCGGGGTCGTCGGTGGTGCGGGTGACGTGGCACCACTGCTTTTCGGTGATCAGCTCGGTCAGCGCGTGGCGACGTGTGCGGAACGGCTCGCCCATCAGCGAGGTTTCGCCGGTGGCCAGCGCATCGAAGCCGATGAAGTGCGCGGGCGTCTGCTCGGCCAGCATCTTCACGCGGCTCTGGGCGGGATGGATGCGCTGGCTTAGCGACTCCCAATCCAGCCGGATGCGTCCGCCGATCTCGCGGGGAACGACGACCTCGCCGTCGAGCACGCATCTGTCGGCCGTCTCGTTCCGCAGCGCGTCGAGCACCTCCGGGAAATACCGGCCCAGCTCCCTTCCGTTGCGCGACTGCAGCATCACGTCGTCGCCGTCACGAAACACCAGCGCGCGAAACCCGTCCCACTTAGGCTCGTAAGACCACACGCTCTGTTCGTCAGGCACCTTCGCCTGGGCCTTCGCCAACATCGGCTCGATCGGCGGCAGCACGGGTAGGTCCACGTCATCCATCCTGGTTCATTGGGTGATACCGAGCTAGACCTCCGCACGAGCGGGAAGTCATCGCAACAATGAGCCGATGGAGCTCCCCGTCATGCCGCCCGTTTCGCCGATGCTGGCCAAACCGGTTCGCGGGATCCCGCCTGGCGCGTCCTACGAGCCCAAGTGGGATGGATTCAGGACGATATGTTTTCGCGATTACGACGAGGTGGAACTGGGCAGCCGCAACGAGCGGCCGATGACCCGTTACTTTCCTGAACTGGTTGCAGCGGTCATCGCTGAGCTGCCGCAGCGCTGCGTGATCGACGGTGAGATCGTCATCGCCACCGACCACGGCCTGGATTTCGAGACGCTGCAACAGCGCATCCATCCGGCCGAGTCGCGCGTGCGGATGCTCGCCGAGCAGACGCCGGCTTCCTTTATCGCGTTCGACTTGCTGGCCCTCGGCGACGACGACTACACCGGGCGACCGTTCAGCGAGCGCCGCGCTGTTCTCGTCGGAGCGCTGGCCGGCTGCGGCCCGTCGATCCACGTCACCCCCGCGACCACCGACCTGGCGACAGCACAACAATGGTTCGAGGAGTACGAGGGAGCCGGCCTCGACGGTGTCATCGCCAAGCCGCTGACGATCACCTATCAGCCGGACAAACGAGTCATGTTCAAGATCAAGCATGAGCGGACCGCCGACTGCGTGGTCGCCGGCTACCGCGTGCACAAGTCCAGCGACGAGGCGATCGGCTCGCTGCTGCTCGGGCTCTACAAGGACGACGGCAGTCTCGCATCCGTCGGCGTCATCGGCGCCTTCCCGATGGCCGAACGGCGGCGGCTGTTCGCTGAGCTGCAGCCGCTGGTAACCAGCTTCGATAACCACCCGTGGAACTGGGCCGCCCACCAAGCCGGCGAACGCACACCCCGCAAGAACGAAGGTTCACGCTGGAACGCCGGCAAAGACCTTTCGTTCGTGCCGTTGCGACCTGAGCGGGTCGTTGAGGTCCGCTACGACCACATGGAAGGCGAAAGGTTCCGCCACACAGCCCAGTTCAACCGCTGGCGCCCGGACCGCGACCCCCGCTCGTGCACTTACGCGCAACTTGAACACCCGCTCACCTTCAGCCTCGGCGACGTGGTTGCTGGGCTTGGGCAAACTGGCAAATAGCATCCAGGACCGCACGGGGTCCGGCCACGCAGCACGGCGTTTATCGCGTACAAGCTGCTCAAGGCCGTACCACGCGGCGTGATGGCGGCGGGCGCGATCATGCAGGGCTCTCGCGGCGGTGTCGACCTGTCGAAGGACGACATCGACTGCGTGAAGAGCCACCTCGCGGAGTACTACAAGAAGATGGGCGACACCGCGCCGTGGGAGCGCTGAACTAGATTCCGGCCTATGAGCCCAGCGGGTCGCTTCGCCCCGAGTCCGTCGGCCGACCTGCACATCGGCAACCTGCGCACCGCGGTGCTGGCATGGCTGTTCGCCCGGTCGACAGGCCGCCGGTTCCTGATTCGGGTGGACGATCTCGACGACCGCACCCGAGCCGACATCGGCACACGCCAACTCGCCGACCTCGCCGCGATCGGATTGACCTGGGACGAGCCGCCGGAGTGGCAGACGCAGCACCGGCACCGCTACGACGACGTGATCGCTCGCCTCGCCGAGCGTGGGCTGCTGTACGAATGTTATTGCAGCAGAAGGGATATCCAGCAGGCGCCGCGAGCACCGCACGCGCCGCAGGGCGCCTACCCGGGCACCTGTCGCGACCTGACCGACGCCGAGCGGGCGGTCCGTTGGGAAGCCACGGGCCGGCCCCCGGCGCTGCGGTTGCGCGCCGAGGTCACCTCATTCACCGTGGTGGACCTGCTGCACGGCGACTACGCCGGGGTGGTCGACGATTTCGTGGTGCGCCGCGGCGACGGCGTGGCGGCGTACAACCTCGCGGTGGTGGTCGACGACGCCGCTGCCGGTGTCGACCAGGTGGTGCGCGGCGACGACCTGCTGCCGTCCTCGCCGCGACAGGCCTACCTCGCCGGCGTGCTCGACTATGCGCAACCTGCGTACGCCCACGTGCCGCTGGTGCTCAACCACGGCGGTCAGCGGCTGGCCAAGAGAGACGGTGCCGTCACGCTGGCCGAGATCGGGGTCCAGCGTGCGATCGCCCAGATGTCCGCGTCGCTTGGTTGGCCGTCAGAGGACCTGGAACAGCTGCTGGCGCAGTTCGATCCGTCGAAGCTGCCGCGGGAGCCGTGGATCTACTCCCCTTAGCCCGCGCTGATGATCACACTGGACACTTTGGCACCAATTTCCCAGACATCCACCAGTTTTCAAACGTGCTATCGCATGCGATAGCGCCATTCGAGAGAACACCAATCACCGTCAGCGGTGACTCAAGTGAATGATGTGGTTACGCTCCGCCCGCCTCAAGCTCCAGCTGCCCCCAGGGTGAGCCGTAGGCCGTCAGCAAGTCCAGGAACGGCACCGCGTCGAACGCCTCCGGCCCCAGCACGCCTTCGCCGCTCCAGGTTCCGTTCGCCAGAAGCTCAAGTGCGACAACGGGATTGATCGCCGTCTGCCACACCACACACTGGTGACCGTACTCGTCCATCGACCACGCGTTGTCGACGACGTGATACAGGTAAGTCGATCGTGGGTTGCCGTCCTTGCCGACGCCGGTGACCCACAAGCCGGCACATGTGTTGCCGCGCATCGACGAACCGAGCGTCGCCGGATGCGGCAGACACGCCGCGACAACGTCGCGCGGACTCACCTTCATGCCGTTGACGTCGACCTTCTCGGTGCGGTCCAACCCGAGCTTGTGCAGGGTCTTCAGCACGTCGATGAACTCCGCGCCCAGGCCGTACTTGAACGTCGCGCGCTTGGCCTTGACCCAGCGCGGCATCAACAGCACTTCCTCGTGCTCGACGTTGACGCACTCGACCGGGCCGATACCGCCCGGAAAGTCGAAAACCTCTGGCTCGCTGAAGGGTTCGGTGGTGAACCAGCCGCGGTCGGCTTCCCAGATAACCGGCGGGTTGAGGCATTCTTCGATCGTCGTCCAGATCGAGAACGACGGCGCGAAGTCGTATCCCTCGACCATGAGGTTGGACCCGTCGCGAGTGCCGAGTTCGTCGATCTCGTCGAACAGGTGGTCCTGCGCGTAGCGGGCGAACACGTCGGAAAGGCCCGGCTCCACGCCGATCCCAACCAACGCGAGCCGACCGGCTGCGCGCCAGCGATCCTCCATGGCGAACTGCTCGTCGCCGAGTTTGACGCCGGTGAGCCGGTATGGCTCGTCGGGGTGAGGCTTCGACAGGCTCATCGCCATGTCGAGGTAGTCCGCACCGCCGCCCAGGGCGCCGTCGAAGATCGGCATCACGAACCGCGGGTCCACCGCGTTCATCACATGCGTAATCTGATGCTCGCGCACCAGTTGGGCCACTGACTGCACCGAGGAGGCGTCCACCCGAGCCGACGAAAAGCGGTCGTCGCCAACGGCTTTGGCGGCAGCCCTCGCCCTGCTCTCGTCGTAGTCGCAGACCACTACGGTGTCGAAGAAGTCGCGTCGCGCCGCGATCGCACAGAACGCCGAGCCAACCCCACCGGCGCCAATCAGCAGAATCCGCATGGGCTAGACCGTACGCTGACCACTCCGCGAGCATGCATGTTTGTACGTTGCTCAACGGCGTGTCTCTGGCACGACACGCACGCTCGCGGGAAGGGGGCTACACCGTGACGGCGAGGGTCTGCAGGCCGCGCAATGTGACGTTCGGCTTGTACACCGGCTCGCTGTCGATCCGGGCATCCGGGAACCTTGCCGTGACGGCTGACAACGCGACCGATGCCTCCAGCCGTGCCAGCGGCGCACCCAGGCAGAAGTGGGGCCCATGCCCAAACGCCAAGTGGCGGATGGTTTCTCGGTCCGGGTCGAACTCGTCGGGCCGCTCGTTGGCATCCGGGTCGTGCTGCGCGGCGGCGAGCAGCAGCATCATCGTGTCGCCCTTCGGCACCGTCACGTCGCCGATCGTCGTGTCTTCACCGGCGATTCGTCCGATCAGCTGCACCGGCGGGTCGTAGCGCAGTGTCTCCTCGACCACCGCCGACGCCCGCGCGGAATCGTTCGCGAGCGCGGCCCACTGCGACTCATGGCGCAGCATCGCCAATATCGCGTTGGCGATCAGGTTCACGGTGGTCTCGTGACCGGCGATCAGCAGCAAGTTGCAGGTCGCGATGATCTCTTCCTCGGTGAGCTGATCGCCGGCCTCCTCCACCGCGATCAGCCCGGACATCAGGTCGTCGCCGGGCTGGCCGCGGCGCTTCTCAATCAAGTCACCGAGGTACCCGCGCAGCCACAGACCGGCCTGCATGCGCTCAGCGAAGTTGTCCGGCAACTCCCCGGTGAACGTGGTGAACGGGTCGAGGGCCCGGGCCAGCAGCGCCGATGCCCAGCTGAACTTCGGTTCGTCCTCGATCGGCACGCCCAGCAGCCGGCAGATCACCGCCACCGGCAACGGGTAGGCCAGGTCGGCGACCACATCGAAAGTGGCAGCGGCCTCGACGTCGTCCAGCAGCGACGTGACCAGCCTGGTGATGTCCGGTTCGAGCGCCGTGACCACTTTGGGCGCGAACGCCTTGCTGACCAGCTTGCGCAGCCGAGTGTGATCCGGCGGGTCGAGGAACAAGAAGCCGGGCTTGCCGAACGGGCGCGGCTCCTCGCCCGCAGCGATAGCCCGTTGCGCGATGGTCGATTTGAGTCGGTCGCTGGACGACGCCGGATGGCGCAGCACCTCGTCGCAGTCACGGAACGAGCTGAACACGGTGAGGTTCGCGTCGCGCAGTTGCAGCGGGCCGCGCTCCCGGAACTGCCGGTACACCGGATACGGGTTCGCGCGGGTTGACGGATCGAGCAGCTGCAGCAGCAGAGACTGTGACTCGGCAAGAGTCGTCATACCTTCATTCTGCACGCGTCGAGTAGTAACGGCCGAGAACGTGCTCGCGCAGATCGTCGAACCGGCCCTGGTAGATGGACTCGCGGATCTGGTCGACCAGCCGGATCACGAACCGCAGGTTGTGGATCGTGGTAAGCGTCGCGGCGAGGATTTCCTTGCTCTTGTGCAGGTGGTGCAGATACGCCCGGGTGTAGTGCGCGCAGGTGTAGCAGTCGCATTCGGGGTCGATCGGTGTGAAATCACGGCGGTAGCGCGACCCGGTGATGTTGAACCGCCCCGTCGAGGAGTACACCGCGGCATTGCGCGCGACCCGGGACGGGGACACGCAGTCGAACGTGTCTGCTCCGGCGGCGACGGCCGAGAACAGGTCGTCGGGTTCGCTGATGCCCAGCAGGTGCCGCGGCTTCTCCTCCGGCAATTCAGACGTGACCCAGCCGATGATCGTCGCAAGGTTCTGCTTCTCCAGCGCGCCGCCGATCCCGAACCCGTCGAAATCCAGTGACCTCAGCCCGCGCGCCGCGGCCCGGCGCAGATCCTCGTACTGAGCGCCCTGGACCACCCCGAAGAGCGCCTGCGGCGACCGGCCAGGGCGGCTCAACCGCTGATGCTCGGCGAGGCAGCGCACCGCCCAGTCGTGGGTGCGCCGCACCGAGCGCTCCTGGTAGCCGCGGGTGTTGACGAGCGTGGTGAGTTCGTCGAACGCGAAGATGATGTCCGCGCCGAGTTGGTGCTGGATGCGCATCGACAGCTCCGGCGTGAACCGGTGCGACGACCCGTCCAGATGCGAGCGGAACGTCACCCCGTCGTCGTCGACGACCGCCAGCCGTTCCTTGCCGGCCGCGATCACGTCGTCGGCCTGCACCCGCTCGGTGTCCATCGCGAGCACCTTGCGAAAACCCGCGCCCAGGGACAGCACCTGGAACCCGCCGCTGTCGGTGAACGTCGGGCCGGGCCAGTTCATGAACGCACTCAAGCCCCCGGCTTGCTCGACGACCTCAGCGCCCGGCTGTAAGTACAGGTGGTAGGCATTCGCCAGAACAGCTTGTGCACCAAGCGCTTTCATGGTCTCCGGCAGCACCGCTTTGACGGTCGCCTGTGTGCCGACGGCGATGAACGCCGGGGTGTGGATGTCACCGTGCGGGGTGCGGATCACGCCGCAGCGTCCCCGACGGCCGGACAGCGAAGCGGTGATCGTGAAGAACTCACTTCCCTGCTCGGCCACGGAGGTATTCAATCAATCCGGGGGTTTTGCTTTCGGTTCGGCACGGCCGCCGATAGATTTGCCGAGTGCAGAACCGATTCGTCGTCGTAACCGGGACGGCCGTGTGCGCTGTCGCCGTCGTCGCGGGCTGCTCATCGAAGCCTGCCGAATCTCCGCAGCCGCCCGGTTCGCTGCCGCCGGCGACCGCTCAGATCACGGTCAACGGCAAGTCCGCCGGCACCACGAACGACGTCCACTGCACGCAGGACGGCTGGCTGCACACCATCGAGACCGGCGACGACCAGTCCGGTGTGCGGGTCGTCCTCATGACCGGGGATGCGATCAGCGCTCAGTCGGTGGTGATCAACAACGTGGGCGACTTCAACGGCAGCGTGTGGCCGAACAACATCGGCAAGGCCGACGCCGCCATCATTGGCACCACGTTCCGCGTCAACGGCACCGCTCAGGGTGCCACCACCGCCGACCCGAATCAGCAGACCACCGCCAGCTTCGACATCAAGGCGAACTGCTGAGCGGCAGCTAGTGGTGTGTCCTGCAATAAACTGGCTATAGGTTGGATATGATTTCGGGATGAGACAACCCGTGCCTGCGTTGGAGATGTCGACAGGACAACGTGAGGTCCTGGAGTCGTTGGCTCGGTCGCAGTCGGGTGCGCATCGGGAGGTGGTGCGGGCGAAGGCGCTGCTGATGGCGGCTGATGGTGTGGCCAACACTGCGATCGCGCGGTCGTTGTCGGTGTCACCGGCGTCGGTGAAGAGCTGGCGTGACAGGTTCACCGAGGAAGGTTTGGCGAAGTTGGGTCAGGTCCGCAAGGGTCGTGGCCGTAACCATCGTGCAGCGCTGCGTCTTTGGTATCTTCGCCGGGCCGCAGCGTGTGGGTGAAGTCACGGTGCAGATCCTTGACATCCGGCGCGCCGAGCGTATTACCGCCGGTGAAGTGCGGATGGCCGGCGTCTATGCCGGAATCGACGACCGCCCAGGTGATTCCGCCGCCGCGGGCGTTGAACGAGCGCCGTGCCGCGTCGGCCTTGATGGTGCGGCCTGAGATGTCAATTTGCGGGTGAACCGGAAAATTGGGCCAGACGCGGAAGATCGCACGCT
>DASWBF010000258.1:0-26584 GCA_036390735.1 Mycobacterium sp.
CTGATCCTGCGCCTGCTGATGGACGGTCTGACGCACGCCGCGATCGTCATGCGCTAGACAGCGCTTCAGCATCTTCTTCGTCCCGGGCCCACCGAACTCGAGTTGGCGCAAGCTGCTGAGGCCATGGCGCGCGAAACCGACCCGCTGCTCGGCCCACTGGTTGAAGACCTGCTACGGGTGGCGCTCCGCCACTCGTTCCAAACCGAGGCGGTCAACGCCACCGAGCGGGCATCCGGTGCACTGCCAGGCGCGCGTGACGTGGCGGTGGCGTTCGCTGACCTCGTCGGGTTCACTCGCCTCGGTGAGGCGGTCGGCCCGGAAGACCTCGCCCGCCTGGCCAGCGGCCTGGGTGACCGGGCTCGAGAGGTCGCGCAGGACCCCGTTCAGTTCGTCAAGACGATCGGCGACGCGGTCATGTTCGTCAGCACGGAGCCGCTGGCACTGCTGCACAGCGTCCTCGACCTCGTCGACGCCGTCGAAGCGGACGCGCTGCCCCGGCTGCGGGTGGGCGTCGCGTACGGTCCGGCCGCCAGCTACGCGGCCGACTGGTACGGCAGACCCGTGAACGTACAGCCGCATCACCGCGGTCGCACCGCCGTGGGCGGTGTACGCCGAGGAGTCGGCTCGCCGTGCGAACGGCGATGCCGTGGGCATCGCCTGGCAGGAGATCGGACCGCGGCGCCTCAAGGGTGTCCGCGGCGACGTGCGGCTGTTTCCAGGCGGCGCGCGGCAGCGCCTGACAGGGTCCCAAGCAGTTCTGGAAAAAGTGTCACCTGTGGCCGGGGTGCGTGCTCCTACCTGTGTCATCCGACGCCGCCACAGAAAAGGAACAGCAATGACCACCACCCACAACACCCGTATCCGCCGCATCGTGCGCACCGCCGTGTTCGCCGGCGGGCTGGCCCTGGCCGTCAGCCCGTTTGCCAGCCTCGCGGTCGCCAACGCCCAGTACAAAGAGAGTGACTTCGCAGCGTGCCTGGAGCGCGATATGCCCACGGACTACTGCTGCGAGCACGCCGGCGGAGTCATGAGGAACGGCGCATGCATCAATCCAGACGACCTGATGGTGCCCTCCTCTGGCGTCTTCGAGCAGACGCCGACTACGCCAACCACGCGGCCGCCGGTGGTGGCGACCGTCCCCACAGGCGTTTTCGAGCAGGTCACCACGGCGACGCCGACACCCAAGCCCGGTTCGGTGGTCACCGCGCCGATCACCACGGCCACTAGGTAACAACCCTGCTGACACCGGCCAGCTTGGCGCCTGCCAGGCTGGCCGGTGCCGCTATCGTTTGGGGATGGGCGGCGACTCGGCAGCTACGCGAAGCCCGTTCGGCGCCTCGGCGTTTCGCGGCCGTCGACCCACCCGTTCCGGCGATCTCGCGGTCGAGACGCACGGGATTGCGCCCATCGGCGAAGACCAGCGGTACGGCGCACCCGCGCGATTGTTCACTGTTTGGTTCGCGCCCCAGGTGAACATGACCGGCGTCTTCACCGGCACCTTGGCCATCACGTTGGGTTTGGGTTTCTGGCTCGGGCTTCTTGCCATGGTCATCGGGACCGTGCTCGGCTCCTTCGTGGTCGGTTACCTGTCGACGTGGGGTCCGCGGACCGGCACGGCTCAGCTGCCGATCTCAAGGATGGCGTTCGGCGGCGGCGTCGTCCTGCCTGCCACCCTGCAGTGGCTGTCGTCGATCGCGTGGGACGGGCTGGTGGGTCTCTTCGGCGCCGACGCACTCGCGGTCCTTCTCGGCATTCCGTTCTGGCTAGCCGTGCTGATTGTGCTGGCGGTGCAGGGGGTCGTCGGGTTCTTCGGCTACGAAGTCATCCACCGTCTACAAGCGGTGCTGACCGTCGTCTTGTTCGTCACATTCGTCGTGTTCGCCGTCAAACTTGTCGGCGGCCACGAGATCGTCACACCCGCCGGCGTGCAGGGCCCCGACCTCCTCGGAGCTTTCGTTCTCGAGGTGACCGTGGCACTGAGCCTGGCGATTTCCTGGGCCAGCTATGCGTCTGACTTCAGCCGATACCTGCCCGCGAACTCGTCGCAGCTAAAGGTCTTCGGTTTCACGTTCGCCGGCATCGTGTCGGCGTACGTGTTCGTTCAGGGCATTGGGTTAGCGGCCGCTCCGGCGCTCTCGGAGCAGACCTCCGAGGGCGTGCGGTCGGTGATGGGCGGTGGAGTTCTGGGCGCGCTGGCGCTGCTCGTCATCGCGCTGGCGGCGGTCGGATCCGCGGCGATGAACGACTACAGCGGATCGCTGGCGCTGCAGACCGCCGGCGTCCGGGTGCGCCGGCCGGTGTCGGCACTTGTCGTCACCGTGCTCGCGTTCGCGCTGATTCTGTGGCTGCACTCCGGCGACATGTCGCAGCGGTTCCAGGACGTGCTGCTTTTGGTCAGCTACTGGATTCCCGGATTCGTCGCGGTCACCGTCATCGACTGGTCGATCCGCGCGCGGGGACGGCACACCATCAATCCCGCGGCGGAGAACACCGACCGGCTGGACGCTGTGGCAGCGCTGGTCACGTTCGTCGTCGCATATGGCGCCGCGGTGCCGTTCATGCACACCACGCTGATCGAGGGGCCGGTCGCCCGCGCATGGCACGGCGCCGACACCGCCTACTTCGTCGGCTTCCTCGTGGCGGCACTGCTGTACGGGGGATACCGCTGGCGTTCTATGTCGCGTAGTTGAAGTCCTCGTCCGGCTCGGTGCCGAATCGGAATCTGCGTCCACTGATCTCCGACGGGGTGATCCGGACGAAATGGCGTTTCCTCGTCGCTATCCACGGCAGCAACTGCGCCCGCTCGGCTTCGGCGATCTCCTCCTGGGTGCGCACCATCTGAGCCTGCCCCTTGACGATGATGCTCCAGCCACCCTCGAAGTTGTGCTCGTCGACCTCGAACGCCACCCGGTTGTTCGCCACGGCGCTCGCGAGCTTGGTGCCCTCGGCAGTGCGAAACAGCACGCTACGGCGTTGCACGACGAAGTTGACCGGAAAGATCTCCGGCTGCCCTCCGACACTCGTGGCAAGTCGGCCCAGCGTCCTGCTGGCCAGCAGTTGCCAGCTCTCGTCTTCCGGGATGACGACGATTGGCTCGACCGGCGCAGACATGGCTCAGTTCCGCCGAGGAAGCGAAGCGACGTATGGGGTGTCAACGCCGACAGGACCGAGGCCCTCCGCACCGCCCGGAGATCCCAGCGGTTCGTCGCGGCCGGGCAGCGTCTCCTCGAAGAACGCGGCGTTGTCCGCGAGGTGCTGCAGCTCGTCCTCCGGCAGGTCGGTCTCGTAGTAGATCGCGCCGACCTCGCAGATCAGCCTGCAGGCACCGCAGTCCACGCACTCGTTCGGGTTGATGTAGAGCGAGCGTTCGCCCTCGTAGATGCAGTCGACCGGACACTCCTGGACACACTGCCGGTGCATCACGTCGACGCATTCTCTGCCGATCACATATGTCATGACCGCAGGATACGAGTCCGCTGCCCGTTACAGCCCGTGCGGAAAGCCATTGCCTGAGAGGACTAATGGCCCTTTTTTCGTTACCCAACGTTTACTTGTCGTCGGTGTAAATTCACGCTCGCGAAGGCATTTCACAGGGAAAGGGGGCCCCATCGCGGACGCGTGAGAGGACACTCGTGTGTTTGTGGGGGTTTCTTGTGAAGCAGTCCGCGAGTGTCCCGCAATCGCCCTTGAAATTCAGACGTCTTTCACTCCTTCGACGGGGGTCGTCTCATGAGTGTGGTGTCGCCGAGCCAGGATCTGTACGGGTTCGCCATTGAGCTACGAAAACTGGCGTACACCATGCCTGGCGGGCAGGAGGATCCGCTGATCCGGCTCAGCGAGCGCATGGTTCGCCACGCACGAGAACAGGCTTCGCGAGAGTCGCCGCCGCTTTAGGTCAGCGAATCGGTCGGCTGGTTGTCCGAGCCCATCCCGGGGGCCGTTGGCTGACGCGCGTAAGTTGGTCCCGGTGACGAGCACCGAGTTGGCGGTTCCGAAGGACTGGGACGAGATCACGCCGGATTGGATGACGGCCGCGTTGGCGGCTCGCCATCCCGACGCCACCGTCGAGGCGGTCACCGTCGAGTTGCGTGATGACGGCACAAACCGGCGGGCTCGCCTGGGTCTGACGTACTCGGCAGGTACCGGCCCGGCATCGGTGTTCGTCAAGGCCGCCGACCCTGCTCACAAAGATCTGATCCGGCTGACCAGCGGCATGTTTCACGAGCCACGGTTATTTCAGTCGGGTGTGGAGCTGCCGCTGGAGCACCCGACCGTGTACGCCGCACTCATCGACGAGGCCGACTACGACTTCATCCTGGTCATGGAGGACTTGACGACGCGCGGCGCCGACCCGCGTGATGCGACGCGGCCGATGACGGTCGAACAGGTCGCCACCGGCGTGCGGGGGCTGGGTCGGATGCACGGACAGTTCTGGGGGCGCAGGGTGATCGAGCATCCGGCGCTGGGCTGGCTGGAGCCGTTTGTGCCGTGGGACGGGATGCAGGCGGCTCCGCTTCCCGAGGCGTTGAGCCGGCTGGGCGACGACGCCCCGGCCGAGGTGATGTCGCTGACGATCGAAGGGCTCATCGAGGACACCTGGAAGCCGTTCATCCGCAGTCTGACTGCCTCGCCGCAGACGCTGCTGCATGGTGACCCGCATATCGGGAACACCTATCTGTTGCCCAGCGGCGAAGTGGGATTCCTGGACTGGCAGGTCGCCCGCCGCGGCAACTGGTCGTTGGATCTCGGCTACTTCCTGCAGGGCGCGTTGACCATCGAGGACCGCCGCCGCAGCGAACGGCAGCTGCTCGAGGAGTACCGCGATGCGCTGGCGTTGCCTGCCGACGAGTTACCGTCGATCGACGAGATCTGGTTGCGGTACCGCGCGTCGGTCGCTCACGGGCTGACCCTGTGGCTGTGTACGGCCAGCGCAGGAGAACTGTGGCAGCGGCCCGACATCGCGATCGCGCTGGCGCAGCGCTACTCCGCTGCCTACGCGGATCTGGACGCCCGTGCTGCGATCGCCGAGATCGCATGATTTCTCGAGTCCGACGGGCGCTGCGGCCTTCAGCGGCAGCGGTCTACCGAGTTGTGTGATATTTCGTGCATGTATGTTGCGATACTCCTACGGATCGACATGATCAAATGTGATGACGGCAGGGCGTTCCCCGTTGCCGCGCAATACAACTGGGACATCAACGGAAACGGGATTGCCAGCGCCTTCAACGACGGATCCTGTGGCGACGAACCTGGACGGATCGAAGCGGGATTCACGCTGACACAGGTGGCTTAAGGACCGATCCACGGCCCGGCGCCGAACGCCAAGAGAAATCCATTCGGAGCACCCTCGAGCTCCCAGTATTGGACAACGGCGGTCCCAAACACCCTCTGACCTAGCGCCCCCGGCACGACTCGAACGTGCGACCTAGGGATTAGAAGGCCCTTGCTCTATCCAGCTGAGCTACGGGGGCAACGCGCGAAGTCTAGCCAACCGCCGATTACGTTGCGCCGTAGATGCCGGCGCGCACGCCGGCACCCCATGGCGCCGCAGGCTCAGGCGCTGCGCGCACCAGCCTTCAGTTTGGCTATCACCTGTTCGAGGTTGAAGCTGGCTGACTCCTGCCGTCGCGGAAACTCGGCGAGCGTCTGGATCATCTGGGCGACGTAGGTCTGCGCCGGAACGAACAGGAAAATGTGGTCGAGAACCCAATCGTAGTAGGTGTTCGAGGTTTGATCGGCCTTCTCGTACGGATCTGTCCGCAGGTTGAACAGCTTGGGGAAGCGCAACTCGGTGTAGGGCTCGGCCCAGATCTGCAAGGTGCCAGGGCACCGCTGCTCGAGAAAGACGAACTTCCAGTTGTCGTACCGCAAGGCTGTGAGGTCGCCGTCATCGGAGCAGTAGAAGAAGTGCTGACGGGGGCTCTCGTCAACCTCGCCGGTGATGTAGGGCAATTGGTTGTGCCCGTCGAGGTGCACCTTGTAGGTGGTGCCGTTGAGGTCGGCGCCCTTGAGCAGTTTGTCGGCGATATCGGGTACCCCGGCGGCTGCCAGCAGTGTGACGAACCAGTCGTTGTGGCTGACGATGCCGTTGAGCACCTTGCCGGCGGGAATGTGCCCCGGCCAGCGCATCAGGGCCGGGACGCGGTAGGCGCCTTCCCAGTTCGAGTTCTTCTCATTGCGGAACGGGGTCATCCCGGCATCGGGCCAGGAGTTCATGTGCGGGCCGTTGTCGGTGGAGTACATGACGATCGTGCCCTCGGCGATGCCAAGTTCGTCGAGCAGGTCCAGCAGGCTGCCGACGGTGTCGT
This sequence comes from Mycobacterium sp., assembly GCA_036390735.1. Lineage (GTDB taxonomy): Bacteria > Actinomycetota > Actinomycetes > Mycobacteriales > Mycobacteriaceae > Mycobacterium. Next base: position 6,309 of record DASWBF010000258.1, read on the forward strand.
CGTGGTCGAGCATCGTGTCGTGGTAGTTGGACTGCCAGCGCCCAGCGCGGCCGATGCTCTCGGGCTTGGTATGTGTGCGGAAGTGCATGTGGGTGGAGTTGAACCAGACGAAGAACGGCGTCTGGGCCGCGTGCTGCCGTTTGATGAAGTCGACGGCGGCATCGCGGAACTCCTCGTCGCAGGTCTCCATCCGCTTCTTGGTGAGCGGGCCGGTGTCCTCGATTCGCTGAGTGCCGTCTGGGTTGGCCCAGCTGTGCAGGACGCCGCGGGGCCCGAATTTCTTCCGGAACTCCGGGTCTTTCGGATAGTCGGGTAGCTCGGGCTCCTCTTCGGCGTTGAGGTGGTAGAGGTTGCCGAAGAACTCGTCGAAGCCGTGTGCCGTGGGCAGGTGCCCGTCGCGGTCACCGAGATGGTTCTTGCCGAACTGGCCGGTGGCGTAGCCCTGCGCCTTCAAGGCCGTGGCGATGGTGGGGTCCTCTGGCTGCAGCCCAAGCGTGGCCCCGGGCATACCGACCTTCGTCAGGCCGGTGCGGTACGGGTTTTGGCCGGTAATGAAGGCGGCCCGACCCGCGGTACAGCTTTGCTCTCCGTAATAGTCGGTGAAGCGCACCCCCTCGTCCGCGATCCGGTCGATGTTGCGGGTGCGGTATCCCATCACACCATCGCTGTAGCAGCTCAGGTTGCTGAGTCCGATGTCATCACCCCAGATGACTAGTATGTTCGGCTTGTCGCTCACGGGAATCCCTTCGGTGTGGGGGAGCCCGGACGCTTATCACGGGCACGGCCGAGACTGATTTATGTCTCGAGGCCGCAGTGGAGATGCTAGCCTCGTCCATCGCACCCCATGCAGTTTCGATTGACACGGCGCGTCATGTGTCTGCTGCCTACTTTCGTTGCGGCCCTGACCATTTGCCGGACCCAAGCAACGAACGCGTTCTGACCGCCAAGCCAGCCCGCATGGAACCACTGTGTCTGCGGTTGGTTATCGGTTATTTAGAGATGTAGACGAGACTTCGTTCATGGACGATTCACAGAGCGAACCGCAATCCCGTCGGCTGACGACCCCGAGGGCTGCCGCGGTCGCGGGCATCCTTTTCGCCGCGTTCTTCGCATCCAGCTTGGTGCTGTTGCGCAGCGCAATTCCCGATGATCCGTTCGCGCAGACCGCTTGGGTCACCCGTGGCGAAACGAGGATCACTGTTGCATTGATCCTGGCCCCTCTCGCGGGCATCGCGTTCCTCTGGTTTGTTGGGGTTCTTCGCGATCGGTTCGGCGTACTGGAGGACCGCTTCTTCTCGACTGTATTTCTGGGTAGCGGACTGCTGTTCTTGGCCATGGTGTTCGTTTCGATGGCGACCGCCGGGGCAATACTGACTGTCTCCCAGACTCCGACGACGCCCTCGAACGGGCTGGTCTACTTCGGTCGATCTCTGATGCTGCAGATCAGCAACGTCTGGGCGTTGCGTATGGCGGCGGTATTCATGATCTCGCTGGCCACCATCTGGATACGCACCCGGCTGATGCCACGCTGGTTGGCGGCACTCACCTACCTGCTCGCCGTCACACTGCTGTTGGTGGTGAGTTACAGCCTGTGGGTGACGCTGGTTTTCCCGGCGTGGGTTGGCGTCGTCAGTCTCTTCATCGTCATCCGCGATCGAGAGCAGCGGCGCGAGCTCGGGCCACCGCAAGATCGCTGATTCAAACAAGTGTCGGTGGAGGTTACGAGCTCGCCGCCGGAACGTTGGTGCGACCGAACCGGTTGGCGGTCACCGAGGCCAGCGACAATCCCTCCCACTCCGCAGGTAGGCGGACTAGCGTTGTGCTCGGTGCGGTTACGGGAGAGGTGAAAGAGACGGTGGTTGACGCAGTGGACGCGGCCGGTCTGCCGGAAGAACTCGGCGCGTTCGACATGTTGCTGCACCGCGGTGAAGCGAACCCGCGGACGCGCTCGGGAATCATGGCCCTCGAAATCCTGGACACGACGCCCGACTGGAACCGATTTGTCGCCGTGTTCGAGCACGCGTCGCGTCAGGTGCTGCGGCTTCGTCAGAAGGTCGTGGTGCCGACGATTCCGACGGCCTCGCCGCGCTGGGTCGTGGACCCGGACTTCAACTTGAACTTCCACGTCCGGCGCCTCCGCGTGCCCGAACCGGGAACGCTGCGCGAGGTGTTCGACATCGCCGAGGTGAGTTTGCAGTCGCCGCTGGACATTTCGCGCCCGCTGTGGAATGTCACGTTGCTCGAGGGGCTCGTTGACGGTCGGGCTGCGCTGCTGCTGCACATGAGCCACGCCGTCACCGACGGCGTGGGTGCGGTCGAAATGTTCGCCCACATCTACGACCTGGAACGCGATCCGCCTGCCCGCGAGCCCCTTCCGCTGCCGATCCCGCAGGACCTCACCGGCAACGATCTGGCCCGCGAGGGCCTGAACCGGTTGCCGCTGACCATCCTCGGCGGCGTGCGGGGCGCGGTGTCCGGCGCCGCCCAAGTGGTCGGACGCGTGCTGACCAACCCGGTCTCAGCCGTCGAGGGAGTAGTCGAGTACGCCCGCTCCGGCGCCAGGGTCATGTCGACGGTGGCCGAGCATTCCCCGCTGCTGCGCCGCCGCAGCCTCTCCTCGCGTAGCGAAGCAATCGACATGAAGCTCACCGACATCCGCGCCGCCGCCAAGGCCGCCGAGGGCTCCATCAACGACGCGTACCTCGCCGCGCTGTGCGGCGCGCTGCGGTTCTACCACCAGGAGCTCGGCGTCCCGATCGACTCACTTCCCATGGCGGTCCCGGTGAACCTGCGAGCCGAGGCCGACCCCGCGGGCGGCAACCGCTTTGCCGGTGTGATGATCTCGGCGCCCCTCGGGCTCTCCGACCCGAAAGCGCGCATCCACAACGTCCGTACCCAAATGTGCAAGCGGCGTGACGAACCCGCGATCGACATGATCGGTGCCGTCGCACCGCTGATCGGCTTGTTGCCGGAGCCGCTGGTGGAATCGATCGCGAGTTCGGTGGTGTCCTCAGACGTGCAGGCCAGCAACGTGCCGGTGTACGCAGGCGACACCTTCATCGCGGGTGCAAAAGTGTTGCGGCAGTACGGGCTTGGGCCGCTACCCGGTGTCGCGATGATGGCGGTGCTGATCTCCCGCGGCGGCATGTGCACCGTCACCACTCGCTACGACCGGGCGTCATTCACCGACGACGATCTTTGGGCCCGTTGCCTGTTGACCGGGTTCAACGACGTGCTGGCGCTCGGCGGGCCGGGCCGCGCCAGGCCCGCGTCCTTCGACGAGCCCGCAGCCTCCATCCAGCCACCATCACCCAACGGGAGTTCGCCGTCATGAGCCCCTCCAACAACCGGTCGCTCGATCGCCGCGACATGCGCCTGCCCGGCTCGGTGGCCGAGATCGAGGCCAGCGCGCCCGGTCCGAAAGTCGGCGCTTTCTTCGACGTCGACGGCACGCTCGTCGCCGGGTTCACCGGGGTGATCATGACGCGAGACCGGTTCCGCCGCCGCGAAATCAGCATCGGCGAGTTCCTCGGCGTCGTGCAGGCTGCGTTGAATCACCAGCTCGGTCGCGCGGACTTCGAGCAGCTCATCTACCGGGGTGCCTCGATGATGAAGGGACGCTCGCTCGACGACATCGACGAGCTCGGCGAGCGGCTGTTCGTCCAGCACATCGTCTCGCGGATCTATCCCGAGATGCGTGAGCTGGTCCGCGCCCACCAGGTTCGCGGCCACACCGTCGCGCTCAGCTCGTCGGCGCTGACCGTGCAGGTCGAACCCGTGGCTCGGTTCCTGGGCATCGACAACATCTTGAGCAACCGCTTCGAGGTCGACGAGCACGGCGTGCTGACAGGCGGCGTGCTCAAGCCGATCCTGTGGGGTCCCGGCAAGGCCAACGCCGTGCAGAAGTTCGCCGCGGACAACGACATCGACTTGAAAAAGAGCTACTTCTACGCCGACGGCGACGAGGACGTCGCGCTGATGTATCTCGTCGGCAACCCAAGACCCACGAACCCTAAGGGCAAGCTCGCGGCGGTGGCCGCCAAGCGCGGATGGCCGGTTCTGCGCTTTTCCAGCCGCAGCGGCAGCAGCCCGACCTCGGCGCTGCGCACACTCGCCGGGATCGCGTCGATGGCGCCGGTGGCCGCGGGCGCGGTCGGAGTCGGGCTGCTGGCGGGCAGCAAGCGTCGCGGTGTCAACTTCTTTACTTCCAATTTCGGCCGAGCGCTGCTGGCCGCCACCGGTGTCAACGTCAACGTGATCGGCGAGGAGAACCTGACCGCGCAGCGGCCTGCGGTATTCATCTTCAACCACCGCAACCAAGTTGACCCGATCGTCGCCGGATACCTAGTCCGCGACAACTTCACGTCGGTGGGGAAGAAGGAACTCGAGAGCAACCCGATCGCCGGCGCGCTGGGCAAGATCATGGACGCGGCGTTCATCGACCGTGACGACCCCAAGGCCGCTGTCGAAGGGCTGCACAAGGTCGAGGAACTGGCGCGTAAAGGTCTATCAATCTTGATCGCCCCGGAGGGCACCCGGCTGGACACCACCGAGGTCGGCCCGTTCAAGAAGGGCCCGTTCCGCATCGCGATGTCGGTAGGCATCCCGATCGTGCCCATCGTGATCCGCAACGCCGAAGTCATCGCCGCGCGCGATTCGAGCACGTTCAACCCCGGCACGGTCGACGTCGTCGTCTACCCGCCCATCCCGGTCGACGGCTGGACTCACGACAACCTCCCGGAACGCATCGCCGAAGTCCGTCAGCTCTTTTTGGATACCTTGACGAACTGGCCGCGCGACGAAGTCCCCGAGACGAAGCTGACGTCGCGCGCAACGCCGAAGAAGGCGCCTGCGAAGAAAGCGCCTGCGAAGAAGGCCGCCGCGAAAAAGGCTCCCGCGAAGAAGACCGCAGCGAAAAAGACTGCGGACGATGGCAATTCACAAGCAGCCAAGAAGGCGACGCCGACCAAGGCGAAGGGGAGGCGATGAGCGCCCGGACCGACGACCTGGACAGTTTCACCGCCACCGACGACGCGTTGGTCCTGGCGGCGGTGTCGTCACCGGCAGAACTCGAGTTGCTGAACGACTGGCTCGCCCATCAGCGGCGTGAGCATCCCGAGACCAAGGTCGAGGTGCTCGAATTGCCTGCCGAAGACGACCCGGCACCCGGGGTCGTGGCTCAGCTCGCCGAGCAGCTCGCCGCCGACGAAGACCGCACCGTCGTGCCGGTGCGCGTGTTCTGGGTGCCCGGCGGGCTGCCTACGCGAGTCAAGCTGGTGGGCCTGCTCTCCGGCCGTGACGCGTACCGTCCGCCACAGATCCTGCAACGTCGGATCCTGCACCGAGACGCATCGAGGGCCAGGATCGTCGCGGGCGAACCGGCCAAGGTTTCCGAGCTTCGTCAACAGTGGCAGGACACGACGGTCGGCCATGATCCGCGTGACTTCGCCCGGTTCGTGTTGCGGCGGGCCGCGCTGGCCATCGAACGTGTCGAACTACGGCTGCTCGGGCCCGCGTACAAGTCCCCGAGGCTGGTCAAACCGGAAATGCTCGCCTCGGCGCGGTTTGTCGAAGGGCTGCAACGGATTCCCGGCGCGACCGTCGAGAAGGCCGGGCAGATGCTCGACGAACTGGCCACCGGGTGGAGCCGGTTCTCCGTCGATCTGATCCCGTCGCTGGGCCGCGCGATCTTCAGCCGCGGCTTCGACCCCAACATCGACTACGACCGCGCCGAGATCGAGTCGATGCGCCAAGCGCTGGAAACGCTCCCTGCGGTGCTGCTGTTTTCGCACCGGTCTTACCTCGACGGGGTGATCGTGCCGGTGGCGATGCAGGAGAACCGGCTACCTCCCGTCCACTCGTTCGCCGGCATCAATTTGTCGTTCGGATTCATGGGACCGCTGATGCGCCGCTCGGGCGCCATTTTCATCCGGCGCAAGATCGACGACCCGCTGTACAAGTACGTGCTGAAGGAGTTCGTCGGTTACATCGTCGAGAAGCGGTTCAACCTGACGTGGTCGATCGAGGGCACTCGGTCTCGCACCGGAAAGATGTTGCCGCCCAAGCTCGGCCTGCTCACCTTCGTCGCGGACGCGTACCTCGACGGCCGCAGCGATGACATCCTGTTACAACCGGTGTCGATCAGTTTCGACCAACTGCACGAGACCGCCGAGTACGCCGCGTACGCACGCGGCGGCGAGAAAACCCCCGAGGGCCTCAGTTGGCTGTACAACTTCATCAAGGCGCAGGGGGAGCGCAACTACGGCAAGATCTACGTCCGCTTCCCCGCAGCGGTGTCGATGCGCGGGTATCTCGGCGAGCCACACGGTCCGTCGGTCACCGACGAGGCCGCCAAACGCCTAGCGCTGCAGAAGATGGCGTTCGAGGTGGCGTGGCGCATCTTGCGCGCTACTCCGGTGAACGCCACCGGCTTGGTGTCGGCGCTGCTGTTGACCACGCGGGGGCGAGCCCTGACTTTGGACCAGCTGCACCACACGTTGCAGGATTCGCTCGACTACCTGGAACGCAAGCAGACCCCGATGACCAACAGCGCGCTGCGGCTGCGCACGAACGAGGGTGTGCGCGCGGCGGTGGACGCGTTGTCCCACGGCCATCCCGTCACCCGCATCGACACCGGCCGCGAACCGGTGTGGCGGATCGCCCCTGAGGACGAGCACGAGGCAGCGTTCTACCGCAACACGTTGATCGACGCGTTCCTGGAAACGTCGATCGCCGAACTCGCGCTCGCCTACGCGGCACACGCCGAGGGCGACCGCGTAACGGCGTTCTGGGACCGAGTGACGCGGCTGCGCGACCTGTTGAAGTTCGACTTCTACTTCGCCGACTCGGCAGCCTTTCGCGAGCACATCGCCGAGGAGATGGCCTGGCACGACGGCTGGGAGGCGCAGGTGCGCGCCGGCGGCCACGACATCGGCGAGTTGTTGCACGCGAAACAACCGCTGATGTCGCCTGCGATGCTGCGCCCGTTCCTCGAGGCCTACGAGATCGTCGCGGACGTGCTGCGCGACGCGCCCGCCGAAATCGGCGAGAAGGACCTGACCAAGCTCGCGCTGGGCGTCGGCAAGCAGTATTCGGCCCAAGGCCGGGTGCGCAGCAACGAGGCGGTGTCGGCGCTGTTGTTCGCGACGGCGCGGCAGGTGGCCGCCGACCAGGGACTGCTGCAGACCGCACCGGATCTCGCCGAGCGTCGCCGGGCATTCCTGGCCGAGCTCCGCAGCATTTTGCGCGACATGGACATGGTCGAGTTGGCGTCACTGCGGCAGTTCACCGAGCGGGAGGCGCAGCGGGGGCGTGAGCGTCTCGAGGCCGGCTGAGGTCTTAGTCGTCGGCGTGACGGCGCTGTTCCCAGCGTTCCACCGAATCCTGCACAAGGTGCAATACCAGCGCGGCCAACGGAATGCTGACCGACAACAGCGCTACCACAACAACATTCATCGTCGTCTCCTGTCCGGGAGATTACGTCGAGGTGAACGTACGCCCACGGACCGACACGGCTTTTGGGGCCGCAGATTGATAACGGCACGCGCACACTTCGAGTTCGACGTTTTGTGCGGCCCATCCGATGCGGGGGCCAGCGGAGGTTGCAGACGCCCGGCCATACCCTGGATTGATGACGGCAGCCCCGACCAGCACGCGTCGTGCAGCGGTCTGGCCGGTGCTCACCGGTGTGGCGGTGCTGGCCGGCGTCACGGCCACCGCGATCGGCGCGATGTCCCTGGCGGCTGCGCTGACGGCAACCGGCTTGCCGGATCCGGGATCCGTCACCACCTACGGGCTGCCCTTCGTCCGCGCCGCGGGTGAGGTGGCCGCGGTGATCGCGGTCGGCTCGTTCTTGTTCGCGGCGTTCTTCGTGCCGCCCCAAGACAACGGCGTTTTGGACGCCGCGGGTTACCGCGCGGTGCGAATCGGAACGGTGGCGTCCGGCGCGTGGACGGTGTGCGCGGCGGTGCTGGTGCCGCTGACCATCTCCGACGTCTCCGGTCAGCCGGTGTTCGAACACCTCAACCCGCTGACGATCTGGTCGGCGGCCGGCCTCGTCAACACCGCGGGCGCTTGGCGATGGACCGCATTCCTCGCGGCCATGGTGACGATCGCGAGCCTGCCCGTGCTGCGCTGGTCGCTGACCCCTTTCCTGTTCGCCGGCTCGCTGCTGACGTTGATGCCGCTGGGCCTCACTGGGCACTCGTCGGCCGGCGGTGCCCATGACGTGGGAACCAACAGCCTCGTCATCCATCTGGTCGCCGGTGCGTTGTGGGCGGGTGGCCTGCTGGCCTTGCTCACCCACGCGCTGCGCGGCGCAGAACACGCGGACCTCGCCGCGCGCCGTTTCTCTAAGGTGGCCGGCTGGTGTTTCGTCGCGATGGCGGTCAGCGGCGTCGTCAACGCGCTGGTCCGGATCACGCCGGGCGACCTCCTCGACACCACGTACGGCCGACTCGTGCTGGCCAAGGTGGCTGCGCTGGGCGCGCTCGGTGTGCTGGGCTGGCGGCAGCGCCGCAGCGGGCTCGTCGTGCTGCGCGACAACCCCACCGCGCGCGGCCCGTTGGTCCGGCTCGCCCTGATCGAGGCGCTGGTCTTCGGCGTCACGTTCGGCATCGCGGTCGGTCTGGGTCGAACCCCGCCGCCGGCACCACCGATCGGATACCCGTCGATCCCCGAAGTCGAGATCGGCTACGACTTCGCCGGGCCGCCGACGCTGGCGCGGGTACTGTTCGACTGGCGGTTCGACCTGTTCTTCGGCACCGCGGCAATCGTGCTGGCGGTGGTGTACCTGGCCGGGGTGCGTCGGCTGCGCCGGCGCGGCGACACCTGGAAGGCGGGCCGGACGTTCGCATGGCTGTGCGGCTGCGCGGTGCTGCTGTTCGCGACGTCGTCGGGCGTGGGTCGCTATATGCCGGCAATGTTCTCCATGCACATGGCGGCGCACATGCTGCTGTCCATGTTGGCGCCGATCCTGCTGGCGCTGGGCGGCCCGGTGACCCTTGCGCTGCGGGCGCTGCCGGCCGCGGGCCGCGACGACTCGCCTGGCCCGCGCGAATGGATCCTGATTGCGTTGCACAGCAAGCTTTCTCGCTTCTTCACGCATCCGCTCGTCGCGACCATCATCTTCGTCGTCGGCTTCTACGCGCTGTACTTCGGCGGCATCTTCGACGCATTCGCCGGCAACCACGCTGCGCACGTGCTGATGAACCTGCACTTCCTGCTCAGCGGCTACCTGTTCTACTGGGTGGTGATCGGCATCGACCCGACACCGCGCCCCATCCCGCCGGTCGCGAAGCTCGGCATGGTGTTCGCGTCATTGCCGCTGCACGCGTTCTTCGGAGTGGTGCTGATGGGCACCAGCACCGTGATGGCCGAACGGTTCTACCGCTCACTGCAGCTGAGCTGGCACACCGATCTGCTCGGCGATCAGCGGCTTGGCGGCGGAATCGCTTGGGCGGCAGGCGAAATCCCGTTGGCCGTGGTGATGATCGCGCTGTTGATCCAGTGGAGTCGCAGCGATGAGCGCACCGCCAAGCGGCTGGACCGGGCGGCCGAGCGCGACGAGGACGCCGACCTGGCCGCCTACAACGCGATGCTCGCCGAGCTGGCTAGGCGGGACTCGGGAAGTCGGTCACAGCCGTAACACGAAGGGGCAGTGCTGCTTTTCGGAATTGCGATATCACCCGCGATATCGTTTTGCGGCAAGACGAACTCACTTCAATAGTGCTTATCCACATCGCGGGTTTCATCCACAGGCGTGGAGTTCGACGTGGGGGATCGACGTGCATTGTCGGTGCCCAAGCGCTCAATGGCGGTGACATCACGCAAGTGAATGAAAGGAAACCGCAATGTTTGAGACACCGATCACCGTCGTAGGCCGCATCATCACCGACCTCAGACGCCGCCAGGTCGGCGACCAGGAAGTGATCAGCTTCCGGATGGCCAGCAATTCCCGCCGCCGTGGCGCCGACGGCAACTGGGAGCCCGGCAACACGCTCTACATCACCGTCAACTGCTGGGGCAAGCTCGTCACCGGCGTCGGCGCCGCCCTAGGCAAGGGCCGTGCGGTGATCGCCGTCGGGCAGGTCTACACCAGCGAGTACGACGACAGCAACGGCGTCCGGCGTTCGTCGCTGGAGATGCGCGCCACCTCCGTCGGCCCGGATCTTTCGCAGTCACTCGTGCGCATCCTCGACAAGGTCAAGGACGCCGACCCGGCGCCCGCCAGCGAGAACGACGCCGAATCGTCTGACGAGACGGCTGCTGACGCGGACGACGACGGTGTGACCGTCGCCGGGAAGGCGCTGCCTCTGTCGGCTTAGCGCTGTCGGGCGGTGCCTAGGATGGTCCGGAGACTCACCCTGACCACTGAAAGGCACTACCCACGGCATGGCCGAATACATCTACACGATGCGCAAGGTCCGCAAGGCGCACGGCGACAAGGTCATCCTCGACGACGTCACGCTGAGCTTCCTGCCGGGCGCCAAGATCGGCGTCCTCGGGCCGAACGGGGCCGGCAAGTCGAGCGTCTTGCGGATCATGGCGGGGCTGGACCAGCCCAACAACGGCGACGCGTTCCTGGCCACCGGGGCAACGGTCGGGATCCTGCAGCAGGAGCCGCCGCTGAACGAGGAGAAGACGGTCCGCGGCAACGTCGAGGAGGGCCTCGGCGAGCTCAAGGTGAAACTCGACCGGTTCAACGAGGTCGCCGAGCTGATGGCCACCGACTACTCCGACGAGCTGATGGAGGAAATGGGCCAGCTGCAGGAGGAGCTGGACCACGCCGATGCGTGGGACATCGACTCGCAGCTCGAGCAGGCCATGGACGCGCTGCGCTGTCCACCGCCCGACGAACCGGTGACGCACTTGTCCGGCGGCGAGCGGCGCCGCGTCGCGCTGTGCAAGCTGCTGCTCTCCAAGCCTGACCTGCTGCTGCTCGACGAGCCGACGAACCACCTGGACGCCGAGAGCGTGCAGTGGCTCGAGCAGCACCTGGCCAGCTACAAGGGCGCGATCCTGGCCGTCACCCACGACCGCTACTTCCTGGACAACGTCGCGCAGTGGATCCTCGAGCTGGACCGCGGCCGCGCGTACCCGTACGAGGGCAACTACTCGACGTATCTGGAGAAGAAGACCGAACGGCTGGCCGTGCAGGGTCGCAAGGACGCCAAGCTGCAGAAGCGGCTGCAGGACGAACTCGCCTGGGTCCGCTCCGGAGCCAAGGCTCGCCAGGCCAAGAGCAAAGCGCGGCTGCAGCGCTACGAGGAGATGGCCGCCGAAGCAGAGAAGACGCGCAAGCTCGACTTCGAGGAGATCCAGATCCCCACCGGCCCACGGCTGGGCAACCTGGTGGTGGAGGTCGAGCACCTCGACAAGGGATACGACGGGCGGGTGCTGATCAAGGATCTGTCCTTCACGCTGCCGCGCAACGGCATCGTCGGCGTGATCGGACCCAACGGCGTCGGCAAGACCACATTGTTCAAGACCATCGTCGGCATCGAAAAGCCGGACAGCGGCACGGTGAAAATCGGTGACACCGTCAAGCTCAGCTACGTCGACCAGGCCCGGGCCAACATCGACCCGAACAAGACGGTATGGCAAACGGTTTCGGACGGCCTCGACTACATCGAGGTCGGCCAGAACGAAATCCCGTCGCGGGCCTACGTGTCGGCGTTCGGGTTCAAAGGACCGGATCAGCAGAAACCCGCGGGCGTGCTCTCCGGTGGAGAACGCAACCGGCTCAACCTCGCGCTGACCCTCAAGCAGGGCGGCAACCTGTTGCTGCTCGACGAGCCCACCAACGACCTAGACGTCGAGACCCTGGGCTCGCTGGAGAACGCGTTGGAGAAGTTCCCCGGGTGCGCCGTCGTGATCTCCCACGACCGCTGGTTCCTCGATCGCACCTGTACACACATCTTGTCGTGGGAGGGCGATGCCTCCAACGAGGCGAAGTGGTTCTGGTTCGAAGGCAATTTCGCGGCCTACGAGGAGAACAAGGTGGATAGGCTCGGACCCGACGCCGCGCGTCCGCACCGCGTAACGCACCGCAGGCTGACACGCGACTAGGGTGAGCGGCGGTTGCGTGCCAGCGTGGGCACGCTGCGCCGAATGAGGAGCCCTCCCATGACGGTTAGGTCCGAGAGCGTCGATGGCGCGGGTGGGTGGGACAACTTCGCGCCGGGCCTGATGCGGGCCTATGTCGATAGCTACCGCGGGCCCCAGGGCGACGCCCCGGTAATCGGCGAAAGGGGTCTGACCGCGCCGGCACAGATCCGTGCTCAGCAGGTGGTGACGCCCGCGTTGCTGGCGGCCCACGGCCGGCTGGGTTTCTCGCGAAGGCAAGGAACCACCAACGTCGCCACCTATGGGGACGACGACCGTCACGGATTCGGTCCGGCGCTGCAGCTGATCACCGACGAGACGCCGATGCTGCTGGAGTCGGTGACTGTGTTGCTCAACCGGCTCGGCGTGGCCTACGTCGCGATCTTGAGCCCGGTGTTCCGGGTACGGCGCCGCCCCGACGGCGTGCTGGAAGACATCCGCCCGAGACGGCCGAGTGGCGACACATCCGGCGGTGTCGACGAGGCGTGGATCCATGTCGAGCTCGCCGTCGGCGCTGATCGCAAGGCCCTCGAGGAAGTCGAACACCAGCTGCCGTCGGTGGTCGCCGACGCCCAGCTGGTGGCTCGCGATTCCGCTGCGATGAGGGACGCGCTGCACAGGCTGGCTGGAGGGCTGGAACGCGACAACTCCGGCCAATTCCCCGCCGCGCAGCGCCACGACGTCGCGCAGCTGTTGCGCTGGCTTGACGACGGCCACTTCGTGCTCGTTGGCTACCAACGCTGTTCGGTGTCCGGCGGCGACGCCAACGTCCACGACTCCAGCCGCCTGGGCGTGCTGCGCCGCCGCCAGGACGTCTTCCCGCAGCTCACCGGCTCCCACGAACTGTTCCTGTTGACGCAAGCCACGGTGCCCAGCTATCTGCGCTACGGCGCCTATCCTTACGTGGTCGTCGTCCGCGACAACGCGGGCAGGGACGCGATCGAGCACCGGCTGGTCGGGCTGTTCACCGTCGCCGCGATGAACGCGAATGTGCTTGAGATCCCGGTCATCTCGCGCCGGGTCGTCGCGGCGCTGGAAAGATCCGGCCGTGACCTGAAATCGTTGCCGGGCCAGCTGCTGCTCGACGTCATCCAAACCTTCCCGCGCTCCGAGCTTTTCGCACTCGACGTGGACGAGTTGCTCAAGATGGCCACCGCGATCATCGACGTGGGCTCGCGGCGCCGCACGCTGCTTTTCATGCGCGCAGACCAGCTGGGGCATTTCGTCTCGGCGTTGGTCTATCTGCCTCGCGACCGCTACACCACCGCTGTGCGACTGCACATGATGGACATCCTGGTACACGAACTCGGCGGCACCAGCATCGACTACACGGCCCGAGTCAGCGAGTCACCATGGGCCGCGGTGCATTTCACGATTCGGTTGCCGGACCAGGCACGACAGCACGCGGTCGACACGTCGCAGCAGAACCGGCAGCGGATCCAGTCGCTGCTCTCCGAGGCGGCTCGCACCTGGGCGGATCGCCTGCTCGGGGCCGTGCGGTTCGGCTCGATCGGCCAGGAGCAGGCCGAGCATTACGCCGAGGCCTTCCCCGAGGTCTACAAGCAGGCCGTGCCACCCGACGACGCGATCGCGCACATCGGCATCATCGAAGAGCTGCAGGATGATTCGGTCAAGCTGGTCTTCGCGCAGGACGACAGCGAGGAGCGTACCGCGCAGCTGACGTGGTTCCTCGGCGGCCAGTCGGCGTCCCTGAGCCAGCTGCTGCCGATGCTGCAGAGCATGGGCGTCATCGTGCTCGAGGAACGGCCGTTCACGGTGACGCGTGCCGACGGGCTGCAGGTGTGGATCTACCAGTTCAAAATCGCTTTGCACCCGACGATTCCCGAGCCGCCGGAGGACAGCGACGCCGACGAGACTGCGCAGCGGTTCGCCGACGCCGTCACCGCGATCTGGCGCGGGCAGGCCGAGACGGACCGGTTCAACGAACTCGTGCTGCGTGCCGGGATGACCTGGCAGCAGGTCGTCATCCTGCGCGCGTATGCGAAATATCTTCGCCAGGCCGGTTTCCCGTACAGCCAGGCGCACATCGAAGCGGTCGTCAACGACAACCCGCACACCGCGCGCTCGCTGGTCGCGCTGTTCGAGGCGTTGTTCGACCCGTCGGACTCCACCAAACGCGACGCGCAGGCGGCGGCCGCGGCGGTGGCCAAGGACATCGATGCGCTCGTCAGCCTCGACACCGATCGGGTGATGCGGGCCTTCGCTTCATTGGTGCAGGGGACGCTGCGGACTAATTACTTCGTGACGCGTGACGGCTCTGCTCGGCGGCAGGGAGTGCTGTCGCTGAAGCTCGACCCCAGCGTGATCGACGAATTGCCGTTGCCGCGGCCGAAATTCGAGATTTTCGTGCACTCGCCTCGGGTCGAAGGCGTGCATCTGAGATTCGGCCCGGTCGCACGCGGCGGGCTGCGGTGGTCGGACCGGCGCGAGGATTTCCGCACCGAAATCCTCGGCTTGGTCAAGGCGCAGGCGGTGAAGAACGCGGTCATCGTCCCGGTCGGCGCCAAGGGCGGCTTCGTCGTCAAGCAGCCTCCGATGGCCACTGGCGACGCAAGTGCCGACCGCGAGGCGACGCGCGACGAAGGCGTTGCCTGCTACAAGATGTTCATCGCCGGGTTGCTCGACGTCACCGACAATGTCGACCGCTCGTCCGGCAAGGTCACGTCACCGGATCGGGTGGTCCGCCGCGACGACGACGACGCGTACCTCGTCGTCGCCGCCGACAAGGGCACCGCGACGTTCTCCGACATCGCCAACAAGATCGCGAAATCCTACGGGTTCTGGCTGGGCGACGCGTTCGCGTCGGGCGGCTCGGTGGGTTACGACCACAAGGAGATGGGCATCACCGCCAGGGGCGCCTGGGAAGCCGTGAAGCGGCACTTCCGTGAGATGGGCGTCGACACCCAAAGCGAAGACTTCACCGTCGTCGGGATCGGTGACATGAGCGGCGACGTGTTCGGCAATGGGATGCTGCTGTCCAAGCACATTCGGCTGATCGCCGCCTTCGACCACCGGCACATCTTCTTGGACCCCAACCCTGATGCCGCGACGTCGTGGGAGGAGCGCAAACGGCTCTTCGACCAGCCGCGCTCCAACTGGGAGGACTACGACACGTCGCTGATCAGCGAGGGCGGCGGCGTGTTCAGCCGTGAGCAGAAGTCCATCACGGTCAGCCACCAAGTTCGCCGGGCGCTGGGCATCGCCGACGACGTCACCGAGGTGACCCCCCCGGAGCTGGTCCGCGCCGTGCTGTGCGCACCGGTGGATCTGCTGTTCAACGGCGGCATCGGCACCTACATCAAGGCGGAGTACGAATCCAACGTCGACGTCGGTGACCGCTCCAACGACACCGTGCGGGTAAACGGTAATCAGGTGCGCGCCAAAGTGATTGGTGAGGGCGGCAACCTCGGTGTCACCTCGCTGGGGCGGGTCGAGTACGACCTGGCGGGGGGCCGCATCAACACCGATGCGCTGGACAATTCGGCCGGCGTCGACTGCTCCGACCACGAAGTCAATATCAAGATCTTGGTCGACTCGTTGATCACAGCGGGGAAGGTCTCTGAAGACGAACGCACACAGCTGCTGGAGTCGATGACCGACGAGGTCGCACAACTGGTGTTGGCGAACAACTCCGAGCAGAACGACCTGATGGGCACCAGCCGCGCCAATGCCGCCAGCCTGCTGACCGTTCACGCTCGCCAAATCCGCGACCTCGAGAAGAATCGCGGACTGAACCGCGAGCTGGAGGCGCTTCCGTCGGACAAGGAGACCCGGCGGCGGATGGATCAGGGGCTGGGCCTGACGTCACCGGAGCTGGCGACGTTGATGGCGCACGTGAAACTGCACGTCAAAGACCGGGTGCTCGCCAGTGAACTGCCCGACCAGGAAGTGTTCGCGTCGCGGCTGCCGGTGTATTTCCCGACGAAACTTCGGGACAACTTCGCCAGCGACATCCGCTCGCACCAGCTGCGCCGGGAAATCGTCACCACGATGTTGGTCAACGACGTGGTGGACTGCGGCGGCATTACCTTCGTCTACCGGGTGGTGGAGGAAGCCGGGGTCGGCCCGGTGGATTCGGTGCGCACGTTCGTGGCGGCCGACGCGATCTTCGGAGTCAGTGATACCTGGCGTCGCATCAAAGCCGCCAGGGAAGAAAGCGCCATCCCCACGATGCTGTCTGATCGCATGACGCTCGACCTGCGTAGGCTTCTCGACCGCGCATCGCGGTGGCTGATCAACTACCGGCCCCAGCCGCTGGCGGTCGGCGCGGAGATCAACCGTTTCCGATCTCAAGTCCGGGGGCTGTCACCTCGGATCGCCGAATGGCTGCGCGCCGACGACCGCCAGATCGTCGTCAACAAAGCCAACGACCTCGTATCCCACGGCGCCACAGAGGATGTGGCCGGCGCGGTGGCGGCCGGCTTGTACAGCTACAGTCTGCTCGACGTGATCGACATCGCCGACATCCGCGATCGTGACCCCGCGGAGGTAGCCGACACATACTTCGCGTTGATGGGCCACCTCGGTATCGACGGCCTGCTCACCGCCGTGTCGGATCTCGAGCGCAACGACCACTGGCATGCGTTGGCGCGCTTGGCCATTCGAGACGACATCTACGGGTCTTTGCGGTCGCTGTGCTTCGACGTGCTCGCGGTCGGGGAGCCCGACGAGAACGGCGAAGAGAAGATCGCCGAGTGGGAGCACACCAATACGTCCCGGGTAGACCGTGCCCGTCGGACCTTGACTGAAATTTACGAGAGCGAACAGCACGATCTCGCGACGCTGTCGGTGGCGGCGCGGCAGATCCGCAGCATGACGCGGGCGGGCAGCGGGACCTCCGCATGAGTGTTCCGCGCGATGAGCCGCTTGCGCGAAGAGCATCAAACACATTCACCACACCGGTGCCGGTGCGGTGGTCCGACATTGACATGTACCAGCACATCAACCACGCGACGATGGTGACGATCCTGGAAGAGGCGCGGGTGCCGTTTCTGCGCGAGCCGTTCGGTGCCGAGATCACCACGGTCGGTCTGTTGATCCACGAGGTGCGGGTGGTCTACCGAGGCCAGCTGCGGCTCGTCGACTCGCCGCTGCAAGTCACCATCTGGACCGAGCGATTACGTGCGGTGGACTTCACGCTCGGCTACGAGGTGCGCCCGGTCAACGCCGACCTGGGTTCGAAACCGTCGGTGATCGCCGAGACGCAGCTGGTGACCGTGCACATCGAAGAGCAACGGCTGCAACGGCTCTCGCCGTCGCAGCGCGACTACCTGAAACGCTGGATGCGATGAGCAATGTTGGGGAGCGTGGCGTGTGGCTGCCCGACGCCGCGGATCGAGCGAACCTCGCGGCGTTCGTCGAACGGGCGCGCCGACTCGACGACGCCGGGGTGATTCGGCTGCGGCAGCGCTCCGAGGATGTGCTGGTCGCTTGGGCGGCAACGGGATTCGACGTACTGGCTAGCCGTGTGGTCGCCGGCTCGGTGAGGCCGCCTGACATCTGCGCGGGTGCGGACGAGCTGCTACGCGGGTTAGCGGCGTCGGGTGTGTCCGGCTTTGTCGACACCGGTTTTCCGATGGACTCGGCTTGGCGCGGGCCGTTGCCGCCGGAGTCCGGATTCGCACACGTCGACGACGTGCCGGTGCCCGTGGTGTTGGAGCTGGCGCAGCGCGGGGCCGAGGTATCCAAGGAGCAGGGCGCGCAGGGGCCGCCGGTGTCGCTGCTGGACCAGGAAGTGATCCAGGTCAGTGGCGCCGGAGTGACGGTGGGCATCCCGATGCGTTGCGTGTTCGCTTTGACGGCAATGGGTTTCGTCGACAGTCCGGACGGCGTTGTCCGGGTGCGGACGGTGGGGCCGTGGCTGCGCATCGACGCACCGTACGGTTCGGTGTACTACCGCAGGGACCTGCTGCGGTTGGTGTAAGTCCGCCGAACGTGCGCACACTGCGAGATATGAGCCCCAAATTTTCGCCGTGGGCTCACGTTGGACGCTCTACAAGCCACGCGGCGGTGTCGGGCGGCAGCCGTCCGTCGACAAGCGGCCCGCTGGCGAGAAGCAGCTCGCCCGAAGGGATCTCGATCGGCTTTTCACCGGCGTTCAGCGAACACACCAACCCGTCTACCCGGAAAACCAGCGCGCCCATCGGCGCGTCGACCCATTCCAACGCTGTCCCCGTGAATCCGCGCCGTACATCGAGTGCCCGCCGGAAGAAGTTCAGCGTCGAATCGGGATTGCGCAGCTGGCGCTCGACGGTTAGCGGCGCCCACTCAGGGGGCATGGGCAGCCAGGTGTCGGGATTGTCGGAGAACCCGAACGGCGGCTCGTCGCCCGACCACGGCATCGGTACCCGGCACCCGTCGCGGCCGCGCTCACGGCCCCCGGACCGGAACCACACTGGGTCCTGCAGCACCTCGTCCGGCAAGTCGACATTCGACAGCCCGAGTTCTTCCCCGTTGTAAATGAACACCGCCCCCGGCAGCGCCAGCATGACCAGCACCATGGCCCGCGCCCGCGTCAACCCGACCTCGCCGCCGCCGTAGCGGGTGACTTCACGCTCGACGTCGTGATTGGACAGCGTCCACGTCGGGGTCGCGCCCGCCAGCGCCACCGCGGCCAGGGAGTTGTCGATCGCGCTGCGAATCCCGGCCGCGTCGAACTCGGCGCGCACCAGCCGAAAGTTGAATCCCAAGTGCAGTTCGTCGTGGCGCAGGTACGCAGCGAACTGCGCGTTGTCGTACACCCACACCTCGCCGACGGCCACCGCGCCGTCGTAGTCGTCGAGCACCCGTCGGATGAAGCGGTGGATCTCATGGACGCTTTCGTTGTTGAACCGCGGGTCGTCGCCCGTCTCCGACAACAACTTGTTCTCGGCGACTTCCATGTCGGGCAGCCCCGGCGCCTTGGCCATGCCGTGCGCGACGTCGATGCGAAACCCGTCGACACCGCGGTCCAACCAGAACCGCAACGTCTTCTCCAGGTCGTCGAACACCTCGGGGTTATCCCAGTTGAGGTCCGGCTGCGCGGCGTCGAACAGGTGCAGGTACCACTGGCCGGGGGTACCTGCCGGCTCGGTCACCCGGGTCCAGGCCGGGCCGCCGAACACCGAGATCCAGTTGTTCGGCGGCAGCGCGCCGCCGCGGCCGCGCCCATCGCGGAAGATGTAGCGCTCGCGCTGGGCGGAACCGGGCCCGGCGGCGAGTGCGGCCTGAAACCACGGGTGCTGCGAGCTGGTGTGGTTGGGGACGAGATCCATCGTCACCTTGATGTCGCGCTGGTGGGCGGCGACGATCAACGCGTCCAGTGCGTCGAGACCGCCGAAGAGGGGATCGACATCACGGGGGTCGGCGACGTCATAGCCGTGGTCGACCATCGGCGACACGGTGACCGGGTTGAGCCAGATCGCGTCGACGCCGAGCAGCGTCAGGTAGTCGAGCTTGGCCGCGACGCCGTCCAAGTCGCCGACGCCGTCGCCGTTGCTGTCCGCGAACGACCGCGGATACACCTGATAGAACACCGCGCGTGACCACCACGATCGGCCGTCGAGATCACCCACGAGCGATCATTGTGCCGCAGCGACAACACGTCCGCGCGGCCCGCTGTCAATCCGCTTGCGGCGGAAGGAAAACCGTCTCCGCGAGCATGCGTCGACACCAGGCCCGGTAGGCCTCGGCGCTCCAGCCGTCGCGGTGGACGATGCGCAAGAAGGTCTCGGTGCTGCAGAGTACGGCTGATGTCTCGACGAGTTCGTCGAACGGAACGTCGTCGCGCAGCCACCCTCGGTCGCGGTATGCGTCGAGGATGCGGCGGGTCTGCAGGTTGATGCTCGCGATCACGTCGCTCAAGTACCGGTCCAGCTTGGGATCGGAGCTTGCGGCGGCGCTGAGGGTCTGCACCAGTCGCGCCGTCCGTTGGTGGATGTCCGCTTGTGCCGCGGCGAGGAAATCCAAGGCTTCTTCACGGTCGTCGATGGCCAGCAACTTGCGCCCGACGTCCAAATTGAGAATGTTGCCTTCGCCGGTCACGCCGAACGCGGCGTATTCGGCGGCAGCGGTCAGCAGGGCTGCCTTCGGTCCGTGGCCTTGGACCGTTTCGACGGAGACGCCGGCGGCCGCAGCGATTTTCGTCAGGGTGGTGCCTGAGTACCCGTCGG
>DASWBF010000259.1:0-9210 GCA_036390735.1 Mycobacterium sp.
TCTCGAGTGCCGCCGACTCCCGTATCATCGTGCGCCCCTACGGCGAGGACGGCGTGCGCGTTACCATCGCGGCGCCGCACGAGAACGACGCGTTTCTGGATTTCGCCCGACGCTGGATGGGAGATCATCGTGTCAGATGAGTTGGCCCGCAAGACGTTCACCGAACTCAAGGAGCGGACCGGCCAGATTCCCGACGCCGAGCTCGACGACTTCTGGGCCTCGCTGCAACCCGCGACCATCGAATTCGTCCTTGGGGACTGGAAGGGGGGCGAGTTCAACACTGGTCACCGAAGGAACGGGTTGTTGGCGCGCCTCAACTGGTTCGGCAAGACGTTCAATTCGGCCACCGACGCCAAGCCGCTGGTGTGCCTGGACGCCGACGGCAACAAGTTCTCCAACACCGAAGCGATGAACGGCGAAGCGAGCCTGTGGATGGAGGAGTTCCGCGGCGGGGTGACGGCGAGCATGGTGTACGACGGGAAACCAGTCCACGACCACTTCAAGAAGATCGACGACGATGCCGTGATCGGAATCATGAACGGCAAAGGCGCCGTCGACGTTAGTTCTGGGACTGGCCGCTACCTGTACTTCTACCTGGAGCGCGTCTAGAGGGGCCTGCTAGACAACGCTTGTCGTTGACCGATCCCCTGTTCGGCAGGTTCATGGCCGAGGCCTTCGGCGGGATAGTTCGACTTGCCCGCCTCTGCGCGACAACAGCGTTTACCCAGGTCACGGTCATAACGTGAGTAGCTCGATCAGCGACAACACAGGGCTTGCGCCGCAGGTCAACGAGTTGTCGCGCAGAGGCGGGCACCAAGATAGTCGGCCAGGAAAGTGCTCCGCAGCGCCGCAATTCAGCAGGTTCCTAGCCCGGCCGCCGACCGGTGAACGCGATCAGCCGGTCAAACGCCGAGGCATCCTCGGGCACGTCCACCGGGTCGTCGAATCCCACGTTGCCGCGTCCCTGCGGCGTGATGATCTTTCGCGCCAGCCCGAACACGAAATCGGCCAACTCCGGCGTCGGATCCACCGTCTGGCCGGTGGCCTGCGCGTAATCCCAAGCGTGGATGAGGAATTCGATCGACAGGATGCCTGCCATCACGCAAGCGGGCACTTCGTTCGGCCCCAGCTGCACCGTGCCCTCGAGGCCGCGCCTGCGCCACGCGTCCAACGCCGGTCGCGCAGCGAGGATGATCTGCCGCTCCACGGAATCAGTGGCGTCGCGCGCAGGAAACTCCGCGCCGGCGACTCCGCCGATGGTGGTGATGGAGTTCATCAGATGGTCAGTGAGCGCTTCGATGTCGAACTCCCGGCACGGTGTCTGCTTGCCGAGGTCATTCGCGGCGATCGGGTGCACGACCCGCTGAAGCTCCGCCAACGAGGCTTCCGCACTGGTCAATTCGTCGACGGGCGGCGTCTCGGCGCCGGGTGGCATTTCGGTGGGCATGCCCCAACGCTACGACTATGGTTGCGGGATGGGCGTGCCGGTGCGGGTTGTCGCGACCGCAGTCATGTGTCTGGGACTCGCGGCCTGCGTGCGGACCACCGAGGGATCGGTCGCGATGACCACCGAGCCCGGCGGCGCGACATCCACGTCCACTTCACCGCCTACGACGACGTCGCGCACCAGAACGTCGGCGCCGGAGAGCACGTCGGAGGTTCCGGCGCCGTCGAACGCGACGACCATGAAGTGCGACGAGTTCACGAAGTTGGATCAGCCCGAGCGGCTGGCCGTGGTCAAAGAGATCATCGACCAGGAGAACAGCCCGTTCGGCGCGCTCGGTGACGAGTTCGCCGAATCCATGGCCAGCACGATGTGCCAGTTCATGCCCGACCAAACCGTCCGCGAGGTGCTCACGGGTTCCCCGCCCTGACGGGAGGCAGTGTCCACCCGCTGATTAGCCTCTTGACCCATGGGAGACGCATACGAATCGGTCACCGTCGACATCGACGGTCACGTGGCGCAAGTGACGCTGGTCGGGCCGGGCAAGGGCAACGCGATGGGCCCGGCGTTCTGGTCGGAGATGCCCGACGTGTTCGCGCAACTGGACGCCGACCGCGACGTGCGGGCGATCGTGCTCACCGGTTCCGGCCGCAACTTCAGCTACGGGCTCGACCTACCGGCCATGGGCGGGACCCTGGGCGACGTGATGTCCGACGGCACATCGGCGCGGCCCCGCGCCGAGTTCCACGCCACGGTGCTGCGGATGCAGCAGTCGATCAGCGCGGTCGCCGACTGCCGCACACCGACGATCGCGTCGGTGCACGGCTGGTGCATCGGCGGTGGCGTCGATCTGATCTCCGCGGTGGACATCCGTTACGCGAGCGCGGACGCCAAGTTCTCCGTGCGTGAGGTCAAACTCGCGATGGTCGCCGACGTGGGCAGCCTCGCCCGGCTTCCGTTGATCCTGACCGACGGGCATCTGCGCGAATTGGCATTGACTGGCAAGAACATTGACGCCGCGCGAGCCGAGAAGATCGGCCTCGTCAACGACGTGTACGACGACGCCGAGGCGTGTTTGGCGGCCGCGCACGCCACCGCGGCGGAGATCGCGGGCAACCCGCCACTGACGGTTCGCGGGATCAAGGACGTGCTCGACCAACAGCGGATCGCCCGGGTCTCGGAAAGCCTGCGCTATGTCGCAGCGTGGAATGCGGCGTTCCTGCCGTCGAAAGATCTGACGGAGGGAATCACCGCGACGTTCGCCAAGCGTCCGCCGAAGTTCACCGGCGAGTGACGACGTGAGTGCTGCTTCTGACATCGCCCGCGGGAGCGACGTTTTGCAGAAGAAGTGCGAGAGAGGGCCTGCAAAACGTCGCTTTCGGCGCGATCCGGCGACGCGATCCGGCGACGCGAGCGAGCGGTGGCGGAGGGATTTGAACCCCCGGACGGTGTTAGCCGTCTCTCGCTTTCAAGGCGAGTGCATTAGGCCGCTCTGCCACGCCACCGCGGACAAGCGTAGCCGTCGTTAGCAGGGTCAGATGCGTCCCAGCCGCCTCGGCGGCGAGGCCATCTTCAGTCCGTGGTTGATCCGCCGACAGTTCTCCCCCAGCGCGGCGACCTGCGGCCGTGACAGCTGGCTCAAGAAGTGCGCTTTCACGTACTGGCCGTACGTCATCATCGCCTGATCGACCGTCGCCCTACCCTCGTCGGTGATCGTCGCCAACACGCCGCGCCGGTCGTCGGGGCTGGCCTCACGGCGGACCAGCCCTTGGGCCTCGAGCCGCCGGATCTGCCGGGTGACGCGGCTCGGCAGCGAGATCAACTGCTCGGCCAAGTCCCCCATCCGTGCGGAGCCGGTGGCCGACTTCTTCAGCATGTCCAGCAGTCGGACATCATTCAGCGTCAACCTGTGCGTGTCGACCAGGCCACGGTTCAACATCGCAGACATCCGCACCGCCGCCTCCAGAAAGTTTTGCCAGGATCTCTCCTCGGCAATGTCCAGGCCCGGCATCTCGGCGGCGGAGCGTCCCCCGATCAACACCTCCATGGGCGACCATCATATGTCAGAAGGCGTTGCCAAGCGACCAAAATTGCGCGGTAGTACCGTTGGGGCATGAGAGCGGTCGTTGCACACTCATCTGACCAGCTGTCCTGGGAAGAAGTGCCCGATGTGCATGCCCGAAAAGGCGAGGTACTACTGCGTGTACGGGCGGCTGGAGTTAATCGTGCTGATTTGCTGCAGGCAGCCGGCCACTATCCGCCACCGCCTGGCGCAAGCGAGATTCTGGGCATGGAAGTGTCCGGAGTGATCGCTAATGTGGCAGACGGTGTCACCACATGGTCACCCGGCCAAGAGGTTTGCGCTTTGCTCGCGGGCGGCGGATACGCGGAATATGTGGCGGTTCCGGCGCCTCAGCTGATGCCGGTTCCGGCCGAAGTGGATCTGGAGGCGGCGGCGGGCCTACCAGAAGTCGCGTGCACGGTGTGGTCGAACCTGGTGATGACCGCGGGTCTTCACGAGGGCCAGACGGTGCTGCTGCACGGTGGCGGCAGCGGCATCGGAACCCACGGCATCCAGGTCGCCCGCGCGCTGGGGGCCAGAGTTGCGGTGACGGCCGGCTCAGCCAAGAAGCTCGATGCCGCCCGCCGGCTCGGTGCGGACATCACGATCAACTACCGAGACGAGGACTTCGTCGACCGGATTCGTGAGGAGACCGACGGCGCGGGCGTCGACGTGATCCTCGACATCATCGGCGCCAAATACCTCGACCGGAACATCGACGCGCTGGCCAGCGACGGCCGCGTGGTCGTCATCGGCATGCAGGGCGGCACCAAAGGCGAACTCAACCTCGGCAAGCTGCTCGCCAAACGCGCCGGCGTGATCGCGACCGCGCTGCGTGGTCGTCCCGTCGACGGGCCCGCCAGCAAGGGCGCGATCGTCAAGGAGGTCGTCGCACATGTGTGGCAGATGATCGCCGACGGCAGGGTGCGGCCGGTGATCGGAGCCGTGTTGCCGATCGAGCAGGCCGCCGAGGCGCACAGGCTGCTGTCGTCCGGCGAGGTGACGGGCAAGGTCGTGCTGAAGGTCGGCGACTAACCTAGGGACGCCAGCGCGCGGACCAGCTGGTCCACCTCGGCCGTCGTCGAGTAGTGCGCGAGGCCGACCGTCACCGCACCGCCGATGTCGTTCACACCGATCAGATCCAGCACCTGAGACGGCGCGTTCGCGATCGCGCAGATCCCGTTGTCCGCCAGCCTTTGCACCACCCGCTCCGCCGGCACTTCGGTGACGGCGAAGCTGAGCACCGGGATGCGCACCTCCGGCCGCCCCAGCACCATTACCCGCGGCAACGACCGCAACGACACCTGCAGGTAGTCGAACACCCGGTCCATGTACAACCCCGCGGATTGCATCGAGAAGGCTAGCCGTTGCCGACGGCTGCCGCTGGCCGACTCGTCCAGCGACGCCAGGTACTCGATGCTGGCGACCACGCCGGCGAGGAAACCGAACTGGTGCACGCCGGTTTCGAAGCGGGCGGGGCCGGCGGCATTCGGGGCCAGCGACATCGAGGCGAAAGTGTCGATCATCGACGGCTCGCGGAACACCAGCGCGCCGATCGGCGGACCGCCCCAGGCGACCGCGTTGACCGCCACCACGTCGGCGTCGACCTCGTTGAGGTCCATCAGGCGGTACGGGGCGGCCGCCGAGTGGTCGACCACCACCAGACCGCCGACGTCGTGCACGAGTTTCGTGACGGCACGCAGGTCGGTCACGGTGCCAAGCGTCGACGACGCAGACGTGATCGCGACGAGCCGAGTTACCTTGGTAATCAAGCTTTCCCACTGCCACGACGGCAGATCCCCAGTCTCGATGTCGACCTCGGCCCACTTGACCCTGGCGCCGTAGCGGTTTGCTGCGCGCAGCCACGGCGCGATGTTTGCCTCGTCGTCGAGCCGGCTGACCACGACTTCATAGCCGAGCCCGGCCCGCGAAGCCGACGCGTCGGCGAGTGCCCTCAGCAAAACGGCGCGGTCGGCGCCGAGCACCACACCGCGGGGGTCCGCATTCACCAGATCGGCCACCGCCTGGCGGGCGGCCTCCAGCACGGCCGCGCTGCGCCGCGCTGCCGGGTGCGGACCGCGGGAGTCCGGCCGCGAGCCGCGGAAGGCCGTCGACACCGTGGTCGCGACGGAGTCGGGCACCAACATGCCGAGTTGAGCGTCAAGGTGCACCCAACCGTCGCCCAACGACGGGTGCAAACCACGCACCCGGGCAACGTCGTACACCATCTAAGCCACCTCAGAGCATCTGAAGGATGTAAGCCGGCCCAGTCGCCGGCGGCGCCCGCGCCGTCGCGGTCCGACAAACCGGGTCACCTGGCCAGCCATACTAGTCCAGTGAGCTTGGCCCTCGGAGTGCTGCCAGCACTGCTGTTGCTGATAGTCCCCGGGGCGCTGGTCGGCACTGCCGCCCGGCTACCGTGGCCGGTCGCGGTCGCGGTCGGTCCGGCGCTGACCTACGGCATCGTGGGGCTGGCGATCGTTCCCCTCGGCGCCATCGGCTGGCCGTGGAACGCCTGGACGGCGTTGTTTGCTATGGCCGTGGTGACCGGCGCCGTCGCCGGTTTGCGGGTCGTGCTGTCGCGCTACCGCGACCGCGACGCCGAACGCCTCGCCGTCTCCGGCTGGCCCGTCCTCATCGTGGCGGCAGGGATCGTTCTGGGCGCGGGACTAATCGGTTATGCCGCCGTCGTCGGCCTGCCGCACTGGCAGTCTGTCCCGAGCACCTGGGATGCGGTGTGGCACGCCAACGAGATTCGCTACATCCTCGACACCGGGCAGGCGTCGCCGACGCACATGGGCGAGCTGCGCAACGTCGAAACTCACGCAACGCTGTACTACCCGTCGGCATTTCACGCGCTGGCCGCGGTGCTCAGCCAGCTCACCGGCGCCGCGGCGACCACCGCCTACACTGTCAGCTCCGTCGCGGCGGCCGTGTGGCTCTTCCCGGTGAGCGCCGCGGTGTTGACGTGGCAGCTTCTTCGGTCCAGAACCGACCGGTGGCGCACCGCCGGGTGCGCGGCCGCGGCGGCGGCGATGTCGGCGTCGTTCACCGCCGTGCCGTACATCGAGTTCGACACCGCGTCGATGCCCAACCTCGCCGCCTACGGCATGGCCGCGCCGACGATGGTGCTGATCGTGTCGACGCTGCGGCACCGCGACCGCATCCCCGTCGCGGTGCTCGCGCTGCTCGGGGTGTTCTCGGTGCACACCACCGCCGGTGTGGTGGTGGTTCTGTTCGTCGCGGCGTGGTGGGCGGTCGACGGGCTGTGGCACCCGGTCCGTGGGCGGGTGGCCGACGTGGTGACGCTGCTGCTGGTGGCGCTACCCGCCGTGCTGCTGCTGCTGCCTCAGTTCGGCGGGATCCTCAAGCAGGCCGACATCATCGTCGGGCACGAGTTCGTCACCCACGCGGGCAAGAAGCGGGCGCTGTTCGACGCGGTCGTCGGCCACACCCGTCACCTCAACGACTTCCCGATCCAGTACGCGCTGATGGCGCTGGCGGCGGCGGGCGGGGTGATCCTGCTGCTGCGCAAGATCTGGTGGCCGCTGGCGGTGTGGCTGCTGCTGGTGGCGGCGATCGTGCACTCGTCGGCGCCGTTCGGCACCGTGCTCGGCAGTCTGCTCGGCAAGTTCAGCGACCTGTTCTACAGCGACCCTCGCCGGCTGTTCGCGGTGATCACGCTGCTTCTCGCGCCGATGGCCGGCATCGCGTTGTTCACCCTTTCCGCCGCGGCCGTGGCCGGGGTTCGTCGGCTGGTCGATCGCCGGATCTCGACGAGAGCTGGATACGGCGTCACCGCGGTGATCGTCGCCGCGGTGAGCATCGGCTACGCCTGGAGCTATTTCCCGCGGCATGAGTTCTTACTCGGGCAGAAGTACGACTCCGTGATCGTCGACCACAAGGACCTCGAGGCGATGGCGTACCTCGCGACGCTGCCCGGCGCCCGCAACACGCTGATCGCCGACGCCAACACCGACGGCACCGCCTGGATGTATGCCGTGGCGGGACTGCATCCGCTGTGGACCCACTACGACTATCCGGTGCAGCAGGGCCCCGGGTATCACCGGTTCATCCTCTGGGCCTACGCCGACGACGCGGACACCGACCCGCGGGTCGCCGAAGCGGTACGCGCGCTCGGTGTTCGGTACGTGATGACGAGCACGCCGGTGGTCCGCGAATTCGTCATGCCGGATGGCCTTGCGTCACTGGACAAGTCACGGTCGTGGACCAAAATCTACGACAACGGCGGCGCTCGCATCTACGAGTGGCGCGGCGCCGGGGGTTAGGGTCTTCGTCGCCGGGTAGACCGACTAGTGTCAGTCGGGACGAACTCCGACCGCGAGCTGGGAAAAGAGGTGACGACGATGGGCATGAGCACCGACGACGACGACATCGAGATCATCAACGGTCGACGTGACGCTGCTGACCAGCAGGACGATTCCGACCTGCGGTCGGTGACCGACCTGGTCGAACAGCCCGCGAAGGTGATGCGGATCGGCACGATGATCAAGCAGCTGCTCGAAGAGGTCCGCGCGGCCCCGCTCGACGACGCCAGCCGCAACCGGCTGCGCGAGATCCACGCGACGAGCATTCGAGAGCTCGAGGACGGGCTTGCTCCCGAACTTCGCGACGAGCTCGAGCGGCTGACGCTGCCGTTCACCGAGGACGCGACGCCGTCGGACGCCGAGCTGCGGATCGCGCAGGCACAGCTCGTCGGCTGGCTCGAAGGCCTGTTCCACGGCATCCAGACCGCGCTGTTCGCCCAGCAGATGGCCGCCCGCACGCAGCTGGAGCACATGCGCCAGGGTGTGCTGCCGCCGGGCATCAGCATGCCCGGGCACCAGCCCAGCGGCCCGGGCCACTCCGGCACGGGGCAGTACCTGTAGCCGAGGCACGGTGTCGCTAACCGATTCGACTGCGCCGCCCGCGCACGACGTCAGCATCCGGACGCAGGGCGCCTGGGTGGAGTTTCCGATCTTCGACGCGAAGTCGCGCTCGCTGAAGAAGACATTCCTTGGCAAGGCCGGCGGCACGATCGGACGCAACACGTCCAACGTGCTGGTGATCGAGGCGCTGCGCGACATCACCCTGTCGCTGGACACCGGCGACCGCGTCGGCCTCGTCGGGCACAACGGCGCGGGCAAGTCCACGCTGCTGCGCCTGCTGTCCGGAATCTACGAACCGACCCGCGGCAAGGCCGTCGTAAAGGGCCGCGTCGCACCGATTTTCGATCTCGGCGTCGGCATGGACCCGGAGATCTCCGGATACGAGAACATCATCATCCGCGGGCTGTTTCTCGGCGAGACGCGCAAGAAGATGCTGTCGAAGGTCGACGAGATCGCCGAGTTCACCGAGCTCGGCGATTACCTGTCGATGCCGCTGCGCACCTATTCCACCGGGATGCGCGTGCGGTTGGCGATGGGCGTGGTCACCAGCATCGACCCCGAGATCTTACTGCTCGACGAAGGCATCGGCGCGGTCGACGCCGACTTCCTGAAGAAGGCCCAGGCACGGCTGCAGAGCCTCGTCGAGCGGTCGGGCATCCTGGTGTTCGCCAGCCACTCCGCGGAATTCCTTGCCCGACTGTGCAAGACCGCGATGTGGATCGACCACGGGGTCATCCGCATGTCCGGCGGCATCGAGGACGTGGTGCGTGCGTATGAGGGTGAGGACGCGGCCCGGCACGTGCGCGAGGTGCTGG
>DASWBF010000260.1:0-1811 GCA_036390735.1 Mycobacterium sp.
TGAACCCGTTGCTGTACCGGATCGCGTCGGGGGCGCCACGTCCGGCGTTTCGCGACGTGACGCTCGGCGCGAACGCCGTCGACACCGCCTCACCCGGATACGACATGATCACCGGGCTGGGCCCGCCAAACGTCGACAACCTGGTTCGCAACTCGCTCGACATCCAGGGAGCCTCGCGATGAGCGATCCTGAGGTGCCGACGAGACCGTGCCCGGTCTGCGAGCACGACGTCCCGGCGGGAGCGTTCTGCGGCTTCTGCGGGTCGCACCTCATCTCACGGCGCGGCGAGGGACCACCGTGGCTGCGGCTACGGGAATTCAGCGCCGCGCCGGGTGAACACGTGCTGCGCCCGTCGGTGACGAGTTCGCTTTTTCCACACTTGCACCACCGTTCGCAGGCACCGTTCCGGATCGGGCTGGCCGTGCTGTTGGTCGCACTGGTCGCGTTCGCGGTGCTCCGATGGCAGGCGCCTCTGGTCGCCGTCAGCGCGCTCGGATTGCCGGTGCTGTTTCACCTGTATCTGGTGGAGGCCGAAGCCTACAAAGACTTCCCGCGTCGGGCGCTGCTGTTGGCCGCGGTGCTGGCCGTTGTGCTCGGAATCGGCTGGGCATGGCTGACCGGTGCGGTCATCGCGCGCAGCTACGACGTCGCGTTCGGGGCAGGCATGGAGTTCAAACAGCCGCTGTGGCAGGGCGTTGCCATTCCCGTCGGTGGCGCCGTCGTCATGCTCATCCCGACGCTGCTCGCGCGGCTGGCGAGCTCCGGCACCCGCGAATCGTTGGACGGCTTCGTGATCGGCGCCATCGCGGCGATGAGCTTCACCGCGGCCGCCACGCTGACGCGCCTGGCTCCGCAGTTCTCCACCGGGCTGATGACCAACAGACCCGTCGGCGTGCTGATCGCCGAGGCCGGCATCCGCGGTGTGGCGATGTCACTGACCGCGGCCGCGGCGGGAGGCATGGTGGGCGCGGCGCTGTGGTTCACCAAGCCGGACCCCGCACACCAACATCGCGGGCAGTCACTGGCCCGCCCGCTTCCCGCGCTCGGTGTCGTGCTGACCGCCTACGCGGTGCTGGGGCTTGTCGATTTCTCGCCGGCTCCGCAGACGTGGCAGCTCATCCTGCACCTGCTCATCGCGGCGCTGGTGACGCTCGCGTTGCGGGTCGTGCTGCACCTGGCACTGCTGCGCGAAGCGCACGACCCGATCACGCAGGAACCGCTGCTGTGTGAGCACTGCGCGCACGTGGTTCCGGACATGGCGTTCTGCCCGGCCTGCGGGGTGGCGACGCGCGCATCGTCGCGATCGTCGCGGATCGCGCGACGGCGTCTCCGCCCGGTTCAAGTCGACACGCCGCCGGAGGAGCCGTGAGCACTCAGGCGATCTCCGGTCAGTCCGTCTGGCCCGGGTACGCGCTGCCCGCAGGGTCGTACACGGCGCCGGCGATACGCCGGACATCGCACAGTCGGGTGTTGATGCAGTTGGGTGTCGCTGTCGGCGTGCTGACCCTCGGTGTGGTTATCGCCTTCACACTGCTCACCCCGCCCACCCCGCGGTACGTCTGCCCGCCGGACTGCGGTCAGCCGCCGATCGGGAAACCGGTGGAGAGGCTGCCCCGCTTCACGTCCGAGGACGTTGCGTTCTCGGTCTCCTACCCGCCTGAGGGCACGGCCTACGACGTGACGACGAAGCCGAACGCGGTGGTCGCGGAGTTCACCGGCGGCGACGGGGGCACCCTGGCGCTGTTCAGCGAGCCGGCCGCCGGTCGAGGGCCCGCCGAGATCGCGAAGGCGCTGCTGGACGAGGCCTACCC
>DASWBF010000261.1:0-5496 GCA_036390735.1 Mycobacterium sp.
CCAGGAACCCCATCCTCGAGGTTAGCTCGTCCGTAAGATAATCAACCTCATAGCGCATGGGTTGTCGCCTCGTTTCGGCCGGTGAGGCAGTCGAGACAGCCAGGACGGGGTATGCCGCGTACGCCGTGGGCGACGTCGTAACGGCCCTGAGCCTGTTCGCACCGCACCTGTCGATTTTTGGCGAGGAGGGGCCGCGGACGCCGATGTGGTTAGCCCAATATTCATGTGCTGGCAACCGGCTTCTGTTAAGCCATCGCATCATTCCCAGCTGCGCTGGGTATGGTCGGCAGAGTGATCGGGCGGCGTGTTCTGCCGGGGTTGCTGACGGCGCCCCTGCGCGCCGCCGCGGCAGGCAGCCGGATGGCTGTGACGGCGACCGTTGTGACGGCTGGTGCCGCTGCGGGCAGCGCGCTGTTGGGCGGCACGGTCGTGGCCGGCTTGGGTGGCTCGTTGGCCCGTACTGCACCGGATGTTTCGGCTTTGGCCCGTGCCGCCGCGGGCATGGCGATCGAGGCGATCGGGGGTCCACCCGCGCGTCGCGGCACCGGCAATGGTGAGCGTTGTTGGATCGAGGTGCGGGGGCTTGGCGGGAAGCACGCCTCGCAGATCGCCGCGGATGTCCTTGCCGCGGTGCGATCGACGCCCGGGGTCCAGGGTGCGTTTTTGAACCGGTCCGTCGCGCGAGTGGTGGTGACGGTCGAGCCCGGTGGGCCGGCGTTGGCGGAACTGTGCCGAATCGTCGCCGATGCTGAACGGCGAACCGTAGGCCGCGTCGGGCAGCCGCCGACGAGTCTGCCCGGTGACGACGCGGTTCTGATGGGTAGGATGCTGGCGGCCGCGGCAGCCCTTGTGGGCCTTGGGTTTTCGGTGACTGGCAGCGTGCTGAGGCTGCGGGGATTGCCAGACCTGGTTGCCGTGCCGACGACGATGACCGACCAAGTTCCGCGGCTACGCCGCCAGCTGGAGCAGCGTCTCGGACCGGAGGGCACCGATCTGCTGTTTGGCTTGGTGAATGCGGCGACGGCATCGTTGACGCTGTCGCCGACGGCGGCGGCGGCCGAGGCCGCGACTCGGGCGATGCTTGCCGCCGAGGCGTGGAATGGTCGGCTGGCGTGGCGCCGGCATGAGCCGGGCCTGGCCAGCTGCCCGTTGCCCGATGACGCGACAGGCCCTTCGAGTGACATGCTGCCTCCGGTCGACGGACCCGCGGAACGCTACGCCGACCGGGCCGGGCTCGTCGGCGTCGGCGCCGCCGCTCTGGTCGGTGTGCTGTCGCGCAATGTCGACATGGCTGGTGCGGCCGCGTTGGCGGCGACACCCAAGCCGCTTCGCGGTGCCCGGGAAGCTTTCGGGTGTGCTGCGAGCCGCGGCCTGATCGCCGGCCACGGCGCTATGGTGTTGCGCCCCCGGGCTTTGCGGACGCTCGACCGGGTTGATGCGGTCATGATCGACCCGCGGGCGCTCTACACCGACGAGTTGACGGTCAGTCGGGTTCTGGGCGTTCAGAATTCGCGGCGGACTCGAGCGTGGGACGCTGTCCGCACTGAGCTGGGCCGAAATGGCCTGGGTCCCGGCTGGCACAGGCTTGCTGATATTGCCGGCGTCGGCGGGGCGGGCGAGGCCCTGGTCAGCCCGGTTCGCGATCCGCTCGCCGCGGCGGTGGTCACCGAGGCACGGCGGTCACACCCACGCGTCATCTCGCTTGACGACGACGGATTGCGTTCGCTGGCGCAAGGATTCGATGATCTGCAACCGGTGGGTGAATCGATCGATGAGTCGGTGGCAGCGGCCGTCGACGGCCTCAAGGATCAAGGGGCCACGGTGTTGCTGCTGACCACCGCCGACATGCAGGCGGCGCATCGCGCCGACATCACCATCGGCGTGTTGCGTCACCGGCGTCCGCCGCCGTGGGGTGCCGACGTGTTCGTCTCCGACCTCAGCGCCGCCTGGCGCGTGCTGCATGCCCTGCCGGCCGCCCGCGCCGCCACCGACCGCGGCATCCGACTGTCGGTCTCCACGTCGGCGATCGGCGCGCTCATGTTGATCCCCGGCGTGCCCGGACGCGGCCCCGAATCGGTCAACGCGGGGGTGGCCGCTGGGTTGTGGGCCGGATTCTCGGCGGCCACAAAGGTGTTCCGCGATCCGGTGCCCGAGCCGGACGCAAGCCACGACTGGCACGCGTTGCCGGTCGCGGAGGTACAGCGGCTGCTGCCCCGGCCACCCGACGAACGCACCGGCGAAGCGTCTCCGCGGTGGCCCGACATGGTGCCGATACGCGGGTTGCGTGGGGCGGCGGTGTCGTCCTGGAACCTCGCCCGCGATTTCGCCGGCGAGATGCGGACCAACCTTTCTGACCCGATCACCCCGCTGCTGGCCACCGGCGCGGTGGCCAGCGCGCTGCTGGGCTCGGCGCTGGACGCGGCGCTGGTGGGCGGGGTCTTGCTGGCCAACGCCACGCTGTCGGCCGAGCAGCAGCTGCACGCCGAACGCATCCTGCGTCGGCTGCTCGCCGTGCAGGATCCCTTGGCCCGACGGCGCGTCGGTCCACTCGACGAGCGCCGACACGAGAAGATTCCGGCCAAGCGGCTGCGACCCGGAGACATTATCGAGATGCACGCCGACGAGGTCATCCCCGCCGACGCCCGGCTGATCGACGCGTCGAACGTCGAGGTCGACGAATCCACGCTGACCGGCGAATCGCTGCCGGTGTGCAAACAGACCGAAGCCACGCCGGGGGCGCCGCTGGCCGAACGGGCGTGCATGCTTTACGCCGGCAGCACCCTGGTCGCCGGTACGGCGCTGGCCGTCGTGACCGCGGTGGGTTCGCGCACAGAGGTGCGTCGGGCGTTGGCGATGGCACCGACCAAGTCGCGCGAGATCGGGTTGCAGCGACAATTGAGCCGCATCACCCGGCGCGCGTTGCCGTTCAGCGTGGTGGGTGGCGGGCTGGTCGGGCTGCTCAGCGTGTTCCGCGGCACACCGTTGCGGGAGGCGGTCGGCAGCGCGGTGGCGCTGACCGTTGCCGCCGTTCCCGAAGGACTGCCGCTGGTGGTGACGCTCGCCCAGCTGGCCGCCGCGCGCCGGCTCACCGGCGAATGCGTGCTGATCCGCAACGCCCACTCGGTGGAGGCGCTGGCCCGGCTGCGGGTGGTGTGCTTCGACAAGACCGGAACGTTGAGTGAGAACCGGCTGCAGGTCAAATTGGTGCGGCCAGTGGCCGGGTTTAGCCCAGCTGAGGTGCTCGAAGCGGCGGCCACCACGATCTTTGTCCGGCCCGGGCACCGGGCCCACCACGCCACCGACGACGCGATCCGCGGGGCTCTCGACGGCGGCGACGAATCGCGAACCGTCACAGGCCCGATCCAGCGCGACGCTTTCCTGCCGTTCCAGTCGGGTCGCCCTTTTGCGGCGGCGCTGGTGGGTACGCGGCTCACGATCAAAGGTGCGCCCGAGGTGCTCGCGTCGGCGCTCAGCGACGACCATGTGCCTCGGACGCGGATGATCGGCGAGATGGCGGCCCAGGGGCTGCGCGTGCTGGCGGTGGCCGAGCGCCGGTTGACCGCCGAGCAGGCCGCCGCGGCGGTCGCCGACCCGGCGGTGCTGGAAAGCTTCTGCATGTCCGAACTCAGCCCGGTCGGCTTGCTCGGGCTGGCCGACACTCCGCGAGCCAGCGCCCGCGCACTGGTGGCGCAACTCGGCGACCGCGGCGTCGAGGTCCGGTTGATCACCGGGGATCACCCGGTCACCGCGGCCGCCGTCGCCAAGGAACTGGGCGTGGAGGTCGCCGCCGAGCAAGTGATCACCGGCAGCCAATGGGAAACGCTGTCCGCCGACGAACGGGTCGAAGCCGTCACGTCGCGTCGGGTGTTCGCCCGGATGACACCCGAGCACAAGGTCGACATCGTGCAGACGCTGGAGCGGATCGGGTGGGTCACGGCGATGGTCGGCGACGGCGCCAACGACGCCGCAGCGATCCGGGCGGCCAGTGTCGGCATCGGCGTGGCCGCCCGCGGCAGCGACCCGGCCCGCACCGCGGCCGACGTGGTACTTCTCGACGGGCGGATCGAGGCGATGATCGACGCGCTGAACGAGGGCCAACAACTATGGCGGCGGGTGCAGTCCGCGGTGTCAATGCTGCTGGGCGGCAACACCGGCGAGCTGTGTTTCGCACTGCTCACCAGCCTGCTCACCGGCCGCTCAGTGCTCAACGCCCGCCAGATGCTGCTGGTCAACATGCTCACCGACGCGCTGCCCGCGGCCGCACTGGCCGTCAGCATGCAGACAAGCACCGCCGAAGTGGACCGGGACGAGGCGGCGATGTGGCGGGCGATCGGTATCCGGGGTGCCTCGACCACCGTCGGCGCCACGCTGGCCTGGCTGATGGCCAGCGCGACAGGCACTCGGCGCCGCGCCGCGACGGTCGCGCTGATCGGCCTGGTCGGCACACAACTGGCGCAGACGCTCGCAGACTCACACGGCCGGCTGGTGGTCCTCACCACGGTCGGGTCGTTCGCGGTGCTGGTTGGTGTCGTCAGCACGCCGGGGGTGAGCCAGGTGTTCGGCTGCACCCCGGTAGGCCCGCTGGGCTGGGGCCAGGCCTTTCTTGCGACTGCGGTGGCGGCAGCGCTCTCCGCGCTGGCCCCCGAACTCCTATATCGCGCAACGGAAGCGGTGCGGCGACGGCTCGCGGCCACCGCCGATGGAGACGACGAATCAGTCGTCGACGACCATGATGCCGGCCTGCATGAGGACCGCGTAGATATCGCGCAGGGGCGGCGTCAGCAGACGAACACCGGCCATGATCAAGGGATCATGGCCGACACCACGCAGAAACTCTGACACGTGACCCAACCAACCCGTTCGGTGTGACGAGGCGGGATCGCACAGTTGAACAGGACACGAAATATTGAAGACGCCACGATCGTTCCTTGCTTCCCAACGCAATGCGTCCCGGACGGTTCAGGTTCAGCAGGCGGAGAAGTTCTCACTCCGTCTGCCCGTGGTGGGCCAGGTGTCGGTGCTGCCGCCCGATCAGCTCGCCTTTTACGGACTCCGGCCTGGAGTGAGCCGTATGCCCGTCTCTGGGGGTGAGTGGTGTCGCGGGTCTTCTAAAAGGCGTCGCCTCGAATATCCCCCGACACCGTGTGCACGGTTGGCGGTGCTTCCAGCCCCATCATCGCTGCGCCCGGAATCTGGTACGGTAGTACTACTAATTTTGCCGTCGGTCTGCCGTCAACCCCCGCGGATCAGCGCGAACAACGGCGAACTGTCACGAATGTGTATGCGCAGGTGGCGGGCATGCACGGATGAATGCGAACCCAGCCGAACTGGGCTTCAATCGCCAGGGTCGTCAGTTCAATCAACAGCTATATCGAAATGGCGTTCAATCAGATGGTCGGTGTCACGAGGGTGGCTGCGGAGTAGATGCGTGCGTCCCAGCCGGCCAATTGAAGGCATGTTGACGCCGACGTGGCCGGGGTATCGGGCAGGTTGCCT
>DASWBF010000262.1:0-1570 GCA_036390735.1 Mycobacterium sp.
AGCGTTGCGCCGGCTAGCAGCGCCGAAAGGATTCCGCTGCCGAAGCCGCCGACCCAGAACAACGGCATCGGCAGGTACAGCCGGGTGTCGCCGTCGATGCAACGCGCCGCGAGGCCCGACGCGACCGCGCCCAACGCATTGCCGTGTGAGTGCACGACCCCCTTCGGGGGTCCGCTGCTGCCCGACGTGAACATGATGACCATCGGGTCGCTGGGAGTGACGGTGGTCGTGAGCGAATCAGCGATCCGGGCGGCCGCCTCGTCAGCTGTGGCCTGCGCTAGACGGTCGGCTGGCCAAACATGCTGCAACGCTGGCAGTTTGGTATCCACTGACCGCAGGTCGTCGAGATAACGGTGACCGCGGAACTCCTGCACCGAGATCAGGACCTGCACCGAGGCCGTGTGCAGCTGCGCCAGCAGCTCTCGGGGTTGCAGTAGCGTGCTCAGCGGCACCATCACAGCACCGATCCGTGTCAGCGCGAGGGCGATCTGCACCCATCGCACGCTGTTGGGCATGATCAGCCCGACACGGGTGCCCTTGCGCACGCCGGCGTCGACGAAGACTGCGGCCTGGTCCCGGGTCGTTGCATCCAGCTCGCGGTATGTGATTCGCGTCACCGGGTCGATCACCGCTGGTTTGGCTCCGTCATGGGCGGCACGAAGTCGCAGCAGTGCATCGATGGTGGAGGGATGCTCACGCATCGAACACCGTCATGAGCTTCTGCATGTCCACCTTGCCGCTCGACAGCAGCGGCACCTCGGACACCGCCACGAACCGCGTCGGGATCTTGTACGCCGACAGCTGCGACTTCAGCTCGTGCCGAAGCGCCGACTCGTCGAACTGCTCGCCGTCGCCTACGACGACGACCGCGGCGACTTGCTGGCCGCGTTCCGGGTGAGGAATACCGACCACGTACGCCACTTTGCCGCCGGTGACCTTGGCAATGGCCTTCTCCACTTCTGGCGGAGACACATTGGCGCCGGCCGTCTTGATCATCGAACCGCGCCTGCCGACGAAATAGTAGAACCCGTCGCCGTCGGTGCGGACAAGATCCCCCGTGTGGAACCACCTGTCGGCGTCGAAGCACTCCTCTCGGCTGCGCTTGTAATAGCGCTGCATCACATACGGTCCGCGGAGGCACAACTCGCCGACATCGCCGACGTCGACGGGATTCCCGGAGTCCAGGTCGACGACTTTGGTCTGGAAACCGGGCGCCGGCTTGCCGAACGAGCCGCGCCGGTGTTGCGGTTGGTCGGTTTCGTCGCCGCTGAGCAGCACGACGCTGCCCGCTTCGGTCAGCCCCAGCATGTTGTGGCGCAACTCGGGATCGGCAGGCCGGGCGTCAGGGGCCATGATCGGGTAGAGGTTGCCGCGCCGCATCGACGACAGGTCGCGGGCCTCGAAACTCGGGTGCCGGGCAAGGTGCGCGATCGAGGCGGCGAAACCGTTGGTCATCGTTGGCTTCTCGGCTTCCAGCAGATCAAGAGTGTCGCCGGCGTCGGCAGCGTTCGAGCACACCAGTGTCGAGCCGGCGACCAGCGTGGCGAGCAGACCGAACCCCAGGCCGCCG
>DASWBF010000263.1:0-13555 GCA_036390735.1 Mycobacterium sp.
GCAGGCAGCAGCCACGCGACGACGACCGCTGCGCCCAATGCGATTCCGGCGCAGACCAACGACCCGACCTGAAGGCCGTTGAGGAATGCGTCGTTCACGGCATCGCGGACGCCGCCGACGCGCCCGGCCGGCAATTGCGCGATGACCTGGTACGCCGCGGCCATCGACCGTCCCATCGTGGCCCGGACGTCCCCGGGCAGTGTGGTGAGAGCCGACTCGGCGGCAAGTCGACCGGAGTACACGGATGCGAAGACGCTGCCGACGATTGCGACGCCCAGCGTGCCGCCCAGTTCGCGGGTGGTGTCATTGATCGCCGACCCGACACCGGCCTTGTCCGGTCGGAGTGAGCCCATGATTGCCTCGGTGGCCGGTGCCGTCGTCAGCCCGAGGCCGGCACCGAGAAGGACCATCTGCGTGGCGATCATGGTGTAGGGGGTGCTCCCGTCGACGGTGGATGCCCAACCGAGGCCGGCCGCGAAGACCGCCAGGCCGGCGACGACGACGGCCGTGGTGCCGAATCTCTCAACCATGCGCGGGCCGAGGATGCTCGCTGCGGCGATCGAGGCCGCGACCGGCAGCAACCGCACACCCGTCTCGAATGCGCTGTAGCTCTTGACGAATTGGAAGTACTGGGTGATGACGAAGATGAACCCGAACAGCGTCAAGAATCCGGCCGTAACTGCCAGGCTGCCACCGGAGAACCGCCGATTCGCGAACACCGACACGTCGAGCATCGGATGCGAGCTGCGCCGCTCCCACAGTGCGAAGCCGGTGAGAACGACGATGGCCAACCCGAAGCCAGCGGTGGTGCGCGTGCTAGTCCATCCCCAATTCGGGGCCTCGATGACCGTGTAGACCAGGGCGGTCACCCCGATCGACGACAGAATCAGCCCGCCGACGTCCACGCGCGGCGCCGCCGGGTCGCGCGACGTCGGGACGAAGAGAATCCCTCCGGCGATCGCGACCGCGGCGACGGGGACGTTGACCAGGAAGATCGAACCCCACGAGAAGTGCTCGAGCAGCCAGCCACCGGTGATCGGCCCGACCGCGACACCGACGCCCACCATGGCGGCCCACAGCCCGATCGCCCGGCCGCGCGGCGCCGGGTCGGTGAAGATGTTGGTGATCAGCCCCAATGTTGTCGGGAAGATCACCGCGGCGCCGACGCCCATCGCGGCGCGCGCCGCGATCAGCGCTTCGGCCGAGTTCACCTGCGCCGCAACGGCAGAGGTGATCGCAAATACAGCCAGCCCGGCACTGAGCCAGCCACGTCGGCCGTAGCGGTCGCTCAGGCTGCCCACCGACAACAGCAGCCCGGACATGACAAGGGTGTAGGCGTCAACGATCCATTGCAGCTGCGCGGTGTCGGCGTCGAGTTCGCGCGACAACGTGGGCAGTGCGACGTTGACGATCGTGGCGTCGACGCTGATGACGAAGACGCTCAGACAGATGACGGCAAGCGCGGCGATCGGATGATCGCGGAATACAGGGAGGCGAAGATAGGTACTCATAGGCATGAAGATAAACCAAGGAAACAAACAAATCGAGTAACAAGTTGAAAATTAGATCTGAGTGGTATAGTTGCTGGTGTGACCGCACGGAGGAACTACAACCAGAACTGCCCCATCGCGCGCGGCCTCGACGTCCTCGGCGAACGGTGGACCCTCCTAATCCTCCGCGAGCTGGTCGGAGGTCCGCGCCGCTACGGCGATCTGCGCGCCGAACTACCGGGCATAGCGAGCAACCTGCTGGCAGACCGGCTTCGCGAACTCGAACAGGCCGGTCTCGTCGACCGCTCCGAACTACCGCCACCGGTTGCGCGCACCGTGTATACCCTCAGCGACCTGGGCTGGCAGAAAGTGCTGCCGGTGCTCAAGGCGATCGCCATGTTCGGCCTCGATCGGGTCGAGCCCACCGAGAGCGCCCTCACGCCGTTGAACGGCTTTCTTGTCGGCGCGCTGTTGGCCTTCGAACCGGCTCGCGCCGTCGGCCTGAGCGCCTCGTATCGTGTCGAAATCGATGGCCGCCCATTCGAATTCGCGGTCCGTCGCGAGGGTCTGACCGCCGCCAGGCGGCCGCCCGCGGTGACACTGTCCGCGACCGCAGCAGATCTGATCACAGCCCGTATGGGGTCCAGCTTGGCCGAACGCAAGTCGGCGCTGCGGCGGGTGAAGTTCGACGGTGACGACGACGCTATCGCCGCGATGCGCACGGCTTTTCAGCTCGCAGGAGACCCGGGGCTCTCGATCGTGGCTTAGCGGACATGAAGAGGGCCGGCGAACGCGGCGCCGGCGCGGTCCGCGCCGGCGCCGGGGTTTGCGATCAAGACAAGCGGAGGCGCGCTCGAGGCGGCCGGTGAGGTGTTCGACTCCGCCCCGTACGGTCGGGGCCGGTGGCCAAGGGGTCAGCGCTGGCCGAGTCGCTGCGCCTGAGCGCGGCAACGGTGCTTCGCGCCGCGGCGGTCCGCTCGGATTCGTGCGCACAGACGGCGAAACCCTGTGGTGGCCCGACTATCCGGGCAACAACATGTTCAACAGCTTCGGCAACCTGGCTGCCGACCCGACGGCGGCGTTGCTGTTCGTCGACTTCCGTACCGGACATACGCTGCACCTGTCCGGCACAGCGACCGTGCGGTGGAACATCTCGGGTGATCCCGACGGCGACGGCCACACCGGACGTGGTGCGCACTTTGTGCCCACGCGCGTGGCCGCCGGGCGGCTTCTCCCTGCACGCGAGATCGGCTACGACTGACATAGCTTGACGCCGAGTGCGGTCCCGAGGCTCATGCCCAGGGCGCCGGCCCACCCGCGATATTGCGTGAAAGGCTTGTGTTCATAGAGGAATTGGATCATCTGATCCATCTGGGCAACGATCTCGTCGACACAAATCGCGTCATCGGGCAAAGCGTCGTGCAGTTCGCGGAACAGGTCGGTCGCCGCAACGTGATCCGTTGCCTGGGACGACGCCTGCTTGGCCTGCTCGATGCCCTTGGCGCGCACGGCTTCCAAGTAACGGGCCCACCGGTCCGCGGGTTCGCGAGGCGGCGTCGCTCGTTTCACCAAAGCGTTCGCAAGCGCATCGAGATTGTCGGGAATGCTTCCTGGGATGGTATGGGTGGTCGGGTATCCCCAGTACGCGCTGCGCGGGCGCATGGGGGTCTTCCTCGAGACGGATGACGGCGCATCCTTCGCGCAATGCTGGCAGCGGCGGATGCCACGGCGCGTTGCAGCCCGCCAGCAGGATGGCGTCGGGTTCACCAAGCACAGGCTCCACGGGACCCGCGCCGTACAACGGATGGGACCGAGGGAAGTTGTGATAGCAGGGCAGCGATGGGGGTGCGAAAACGCATTCGGCGCCCTGGGATTCCAACTGCTCCAGCAGGACTTCGGCGCCGTTCTTGTCGGAATTAGCAGTCGGCATGGGTCATCCTAGGCCGCCACGGTGACGCTCCGGGGCTGTTTGTCCCAGGTGGCGGGTCTGCCTGGCAACATGGTGCCCACGATTGAGGGGAGCGAATGACTACATCACCGCAACCGGCAGGCTGGTACCCCGACCCGAGTGGCACGCCCGCTCAGATTGTGGCGCCACATCCAAAGGATGATCTGTTCTACTCGTACGCCGGCAGCACTCCGCTGGCGAGCATTGCACCGGGAACGGTGCTGGCGACTCGCAGCATTGCTTACCACATATTGGGGGTACCGACGTCGCTGAAGACCACTCAGCTGCTTTATAGGTCGACCAGCCAGACCGGCAACCCGACCGTGAACGTCACCTCGGTCATTCAGCCGCTGAGCCAGCGCGACAAGACGAAGGTGGTCTCGTATCAGTCCGCCTACGACTCGCTCAACCGCAACGACGAACCGTCATATGCGATTTCGGGCGGACTCACACTCGGCGGGATTGTCCCCAACGTCGAGCTGGCGGTGTTCGGTACGTTCCTCGCCCTGGGGTACACGGTGATCGTGCCCGACACCGAGGGTCAGCGGGCGGACTTCGCCGCCGGCCCCGAATACGGAATGAACACACTCGACTCGATCCGCGCTGCGTTCAACTCGTCGCACGTCGGGCTGCCCGCGGATGCGAAGGTTGCGATGCTCGGCTACTCCGGCGGTGCGATCGCCACCGAGTGGGCCGCCGAGCTGGCTCCGACGTACGCGCCGGACGTCAACGGGCGCATGATCGGTGCGGCGATGGGCGGCGTGCTTGTCCACCCGGCACACAACCTGCACTACGTCGAAGGCACCTACTTCTGGGCCGGCGTCATGCCCATGGCGCTGGTCGGCATAGCGCGCGCGTTCGAGATCGACTTCACGCCCTATCTCAGCGCCCGCGGCGTGAAGCTCTACCACGAGGTGATGACGGCGTCGATCGTGAACGTCCTCGGCCAGTATCCGTATTGGGGTTTGACGTGGGCTGACCTGGTCAGCCCCGCGTACCCGACTCCCGAGCGCCTGCCGCCCTACGTCAGGCAGGCCAACAAGCTGATCATGGGGACCGGCGGTACGCCGACGATCCCCCTGTTCATCGGCCAGGGCGCCAACGGTGATCTCGAGTGGACGCCGGGCGACAAGCCGGGCATCGGCGCTGGCGACGGCGTGATGATTGCCGGTGATGTGCGCACGCTTGCCCGGGACTACTGCTCGAAGGGCACGACGGTCTACTACGAGCAATACGACGCGCTAAGCCACATCACGAGCATCGGGGTCTGGCTGCCGAACTCGATCGCCTGGATCACGCAACGCTTCGCCGGCGTGCCGGCGCCGCAGAACTGCTCGTCGATCCCGCCGGGCAATTCGCTCGACCCCATTCCGGTTCCGTAGAGCGGATCTGCAGTCAACGCCGACCGGAGGAAGATGACCCCGTGACATATGCCCAAGGCACCACCGGACTTGTGGTGATCGATCCGTACAACGATTTCATCTCCGAGGGTGGCAAGGTGTGGGACCGCTTGAAGGGCGTGGCCGAAGCCAACCGCTGTGTTCCTCACATGAAGCAGGTTCTCGATGCCGCGCGGCAGGTGGACATCCGTGTGTTCTACGCGCTGCACCGTCGATATCGGCCCGGTGACTACGAGACCTGGAAATACGTTGCACCCATTCAGAAGGCCGCGTGGGAGCGGAAGACGTTCGAGTTCGGAACATGGGGCGGCGAGCTCCGCGACGAATTCCAGCCCCGCGCGGGCGACATCGTAGCCCAGGAGCATTGGTGTTCAAGTGGTTTCGCGAACACGGATCTGGATCTGCTGCTCAAGAAGCACGGGATCCACGAGCTCATCGCCGTCGGACTCATCGCGCACACCTGCGTCGAGGCAACTGTTCGCTACGGCGCTGAGCTCGGCTACGAGGTCACGGTGGTGAAGGACGCGACGGCGAGCTACTCCGAGGATCACATGCACGCCGCGCTGGAAGTGAACATCCCGAACTACGCAACTGCCATCGTCACCGCAGACGAGATCGCCGACGCACTTCGCGCTCCAGAACCATGACCATAGGTGAAGGTCGGGTGGCATGCTCATGGCGCGCGTCCGAAGTCACTGATCGCCCCCGGAATTCCACGGCCTCAAGCGTGGAATCCACGCGCGC
This sequence comes from Mycobacterium sp., assembly GCA_036390735.1. Lineage (GTDB taxonomy): Bacteria > Actinomycetota > Actinomycetes > Mycobacteriales > Mycobacteriaceae > Mycobacterium. Next base: position 5,583 of record DASWBF010000263.1, read on the forward strand.
ACGTTTCGTCGATACGCCTCGTATTCGTTTCCGTAACGGCGGGACAAGGTTGGTTCCTCATACCAGCGGACGAACGACGCCGTCACAACCCACACCACTGCGGCGTAAACAAGCAAGCCGACGCTGCCAAATAGCAACGCCTGACCCAAGATTGCCACCAGCAGGCCGACGTACATCGGGTTGCGGACGTATCTATTGAATCCGGTAACCACGAGACGTTCGGTTGGCGCCACCGGCATCGGCGTGCCGCCCGCCTTGGCGAACTCCACGAACGCGAGCGCCAACGGTATGAGCCCGGCAATGATCAACGGCGCGCCTACCGCTACCTGCCATAGCGAGCCCGAGACTTTCCAACCCGTGATCAACCAGGGGATGAGACCGACAACCGTACCCGGGGCCACCACGAAGAACGCCGCACTGCCAACCGCGGCCGTCGACTGTCGCATCGTTTTCTTCCTTACGCCGCCTTGACAGGTTGGTCGACCACGTCGAGGCTGAGGAACTCCGGTGCCTTGATAACTCTGCGGAGCATGAACCGGATGAACGCCGGCATATCGGTCGCATTCTCGTCGCGGTAAACCCGTGGGGCGGCGACCCGATAGCGCCGCCTGCGCGTCTCCAGTTCACAGCCGCCCGCGGCGACGACATTGCGAACCCAGTCGGCGTCGGAACCGTACGTCAGCGCAATCACGAACCCGCCCCGGCGACGGAAGGCCCACAGCGGGGTCCGGAAGGTTCGGCCCGATCGGCGGCCACGGTGTACGACGACCGCCCATCCCGGCGCCCACGGAGCGATGAACGCGGTAAGCCGATTCAGCCCAACCTTGTTGGCACGCGCAACCCATCGTGGAGCCGGCATAGTAAAACTCCTCACCTGTGGAATTTCTCTGCTCCCCCACGCTAACCCCTGCCGAACCAAAAGTCAACGCCTGTAGAATTCATGCCACTATGCCACCTCTTGGACGACGGCCAGGTAAGACGGACACCCGCAATGTCTTGCTGCAGAATGCTCGTCGGATGTTTGCGGAGGGTGGCTACAACCACACGTCGGTCCGCGACATCGCCGCTGCGGCCGGCGTCGACCCGGCTATGATCCGCCACTATTTCGGCAGCAAGGCACAACTGTTTCGAGCCACGATGGGATGGCCTTTCGATCCTGGGCAGCTCGCCGCGCAGATTACGTCGGGCGATCGCAGCGAAATCGGAGCACGGCTGACGCAGGTGTTCTTCGGGGCGTGGGAGCAGCCGGACTCGCGCGCCCCGCTACTGGCGATTCTGCGGGGCGCCGCAACCCACGAAGAATCGGCAACCCTGGTCCGGCAGTTCATCCAGACTCAGCTCTATCCACAGATCGCCGCCGCGCTTGAGGATCCGAAAGCCGAACTTGGGGTCGACCTGGCGATGGCCCAGCTCCTGGGGATCGCCTATCTCCGCCATATTTTGTGCGTCGAACCGATCGCTTCGACACCCATCGACGAACTCGTGGCTCGGGTCGCACCAGTGATCTCCGCGCATCTTGATTTGAGTACCGGAGCCACGTTGAACGAACAGTGAATCCTTCGTCAATATCGGCGGGTGCCGCCTACCGTCAGCGACGTCACCCACGCGTTGCACTGTCCGACCGATCATCCCCGCGGGAACGCGCCACGATGATCGGCGCACTCGACCGGCTCGTTGATGGAATGCCCGTCGGTCAACTCGCTGCAGAGCACGCCAACGTCTTGCCGGCCAACAGGCGACCCGCGATCCAGATGTGAGCGCCAACATCGTCGGGCGGCCGATCCACGGTTCGGCGTAATTGGTGAACCGTTCTGACGATCGTCGCGAGCACGTCTGCACGGGTTTCATGGCGCCCGTTGTCAAACAGCTCGATCGGCTCTTGACCCGATACGTTAGCGAATACTAACGTATCGGTGTGTGCTCGACATGCTCGAAGTCGCAGCAGAGCCGTCTCGGCGTAGGCTGCTGCAACTCCTGGCTTCGGGCGAGCGCACCGTCACCCAGCTCGCGTCGCACTTCCCGGTCACCCGCTCGGCGATATCGCAGCATCTCGCGATCCTCGCCGAGGTCGGCTTGGTCACCGCCCGCAAGCAGGGACGGGAACGGTATTACCGGCTCGACGAGGGCGGGATGGTGCGGCTCCGTGCGTTGTTCGAGTCGTTCTGGAGCGATGAGCTCGACCGTCTCGTCTCCGACGCCACCCGAATTCATCGCGAAACGGAGGCTTAGCCATGCCCTTTGAGAAGGCAGTCGTCGTGCCGCTGGATCCGGCCGAGACATTCGCATTGATCACCGGGCCGGACAGGCTTCGGCGCTGGATGACCGTCGCCGCCCGCGTAGACCTACGGGCCGGCGGTGAGTATCGCTGGATCGTGACGCCCGGGCACACCGCCTCCGGCTCGATCGTCGATGTGGATCCGGGAAAGCGGGTGGTGTTTTCGTGGGGGTGGGAGGACGGGGATCCGGCGCCGGGCGGGTCGACGGTGACGGTCACGCTGACGCCGGTCACCGGCGGCACCGAGGTTTTGCTGGTGCACGACGGCCTCAACGACGAGCAGGCCGCCCGTCACGCCGAAGGCTGGAACCATTACCTCGATCGCCTGGTGGCCGCGGGCCAACGCGGCGACGCCGGCCCCGACGAATGGGCGGCGGCACCTGAGCCGCTCGACGAATTGTCCTGTGCCGAGGCCACGTTGGCGGTTCTGCAACATGTGCTGTGCGGTATTGACGCGTCCGGCTCGTCCAAGCAGACCCCGTGCAGCGAGTACGACGTTGCAGAACTGGGCGATCACCTGATGAACTCGATCGCGATCATCGGCGGTGCGGCGGATGCGCAGATGCCGGCTCGCGATACCGCCGCGCCTCTTGAAGCCAAGGTCGCCGACGCGGCTCAGGCCGTACTCGAGGCTTGGCGTCGGCGGGGGATGGACAACACCGTCTCGCTGAACTCGCGGCAAGTGCCCGCGGTCGTGCCGGTCGGCATCCTGTCACTTGAATTCTTGGTGCACGCTTGGGATTTCGCTATGGCGACCGGTCGTCAGGTGGTAGTTTCCGAACCGGTGTCAGAGTTTGTGCTGGCCATCGCCGGCAAGGTGATCACACCCGAGGCGCGCGGCTACGCGGGCTTCGCTGACCCTGTTGCGACCGCGGCCGATGCCGGGGTTCTCGATCGGCTCATCGCTTTCACCGGCCGTCAACAGGCCGTCGCTCACCCAACCGCCCACTAGACGAAAGGCCAATCATGCCGAAGCGAACCGAATACGCCCAGGGCACGCCGAACTGGGTCGACCTGCAGACCACCGATCAGGACGCGGCCAAGCAGTTCTACGCGTCGTTGCTGGGCTGGAGCTACGATGACCAGCCGATCCCGCAGGGCGGGGTGTACTCCATGGCAACGGTCAACGGCGAAACCGTGGCGGCCATCGCCCCGATGCCGCCGGGCGCGCCGGAGGGCATGCCGCCGGTGTGGAACACCTACATCGCGGTCGACGACGTCGACGCGGCGGTCGGCAAGGTCGAGCCCGCGGGCGGGCAGGTACTGATGCCAGGTTTCGATATCGGCGATGCGGGCAGGATGGCGTTCATCGCTGATCCGACCGGGGCCGCCGTCGCGCTGTGGCAGGCCAACCAGCACATCGGCGCGACGCTGGTCAACGAAACCGGCGCGGTCATCTGGAACGAATTGATCACGGACAAGCCGGAATCGGCGCTGGCCTTCTATGAGGCGGTGGTCGGGCTGGAGCACTCAATGATGGAAATGGCGCCGGGTCAGAACTACACGCTCCTCAAGGCGGGGGGATCGGATGTCGGTGGCTGCATGGAACCCCCCATGCCCGGGGTGCCCAACCACTGGCAGGTGTACTTCGCGGTTGACGACACCGACGCCACGGCGGCTAAGGCCTCCGCGGAGGGCGGCCAGATTGCGGTGGAGCCGTTCGACATCCCGTCGGTGGGACGGTCCGCTGTGCTGACCGATCCGCAGGGCGCAATGTTCAGCGTGCTGCAACCGACACCTCAGCAATAGCGGCAGGCCGACGGCGTGGCGAGCACCGCGCGCTTCGGTCAGGGAATTTCCGTCGAGTACAGCTACGCATCCCACAACGGCTGCAGCGACTCGTCGGAGTAGTTGGCGGCCAGGCGTGTGAAGTCGTCGGTGACGACGGTGCCGTGCCGGTAGCCGCTCGTCCGATCCTGCAGCAGCGCAAAGAATTTCGCGCCGCTTGAACATGTCGCGCGGGCCGGGATCGGCCAGCAGCAGGTCCTGGATTCTGCGATCGTTCGGCTACGCCCCGGACTTCGTTGTGCGGGGGAAGAGCAATGCCCTGACTGCCCGCTCTGCCAGCATCTCCGGATCTTCTCGGATGCCGACGTGTTGGAAATCGCTACCGATAGTCAAAGACGCGATTCCGTGGAGCAGCGACCAGGTCGGTCCGGCGATGTCACGCGGGTCGCCGGCCGGCAGCAGGTTCGCCTCTTGGCATCGAACTGTGACATCGAGTAGGTCGCCGAAGGCACGCGCCCCGGCGGCGAGCAGCTCGGGTTTGTCACTCTTGTCCAGCTCGGCGCCGAACATCACCTGGTAGTAGTCGGGGTGGGTGAGCGCCCAGCGCACATATGCCCGTCCCATGTCGAGCACTTGCCGTGTCAGATCGGTGTTTTCGGCGGCGGCGTTCAGGGCCTCGTGGAGCTGGACGAAACCTTGCGTCGCGGCGGCGGCCAACAGCTGCGCTTTGTCCGAGAAGTGGCGGTATGGCGCAGCGGCGCTCACGCCCGCACGCCGGGCGACCTCTCTGAGGGTGAAGCCTTTCGGCCCCTTCTCCTTGACCAGCCCCAGCGCCGCCTCCGTGAGTGCCCGCTTCAGGTCGCCGTGGTGATAGGTGTCGCGCTGCTCACTTGAGATCTCGGGAATCTTCTCTCGACGCGCCATGTTGACGATGTTAACATGATCCCATGTTAACGCCGTCAACATCTGCGGAAGGGTTTCAAAATGTCGAAGAAACGAGAGGTCAGCGCGGGTTGGGCCGTCGTCACCGGCGCGAGCTCGGGCCTGGGCGCATTGTTCGCCGAGAAGCTCGCCCAGCGGGGTTTGCCGCTTGTGCTCTCCGGGCGAGACGAAGCGCGTCTGGCGGAGGTGCGGCAGCGAGTTCAGCGACTCGCTCCTGGCGTCGACGTCGAACTCGTGGTCGGCGATCTCGGCATCCACGCGGGCGTCGACGCCCTGGTTGCGGTACTCGACGGACGGGTGATCGACGTCCTGGTCAACAACGCGGGGTTCGGCACCTACGGCCGGCTGCCGGAGATCGAGCCCGACCGGGACCACGAGCTGATTGCTGTCAACGTCGACGCGTTGGTGCGCCTCACCCATGCAGTTCTGCCCGGAATGCTGGCACGCGGGCACGGCCGAATTCTGAACGTGGCGTCGACCATCGCGTTTCAGCCCGCGCCGTATCAGGCCACGTACGGGGCCTCGAAGGCGTTCGTGCTGTCGTTCAGTCAGGCCCTGTGGGCCGAGACGAGAGGCTCGGGCGTCACAGTGACCGCGCTGTGCCCTGGGCCCACGCGCACCGGCTTTGTCGACGCGCTGGATGCGGACGTCTCGGGCACTGCGATATACCGACGGCTCGCTTCACCGGAAACGGTTGTGGCCGCAGGACTTCGAGCGCTCGATCGCGGACGACCGGTGGTGGTTCCGGGTCTGCGGAACCGGGTGATGGCCACCGGCGCAAGTCTGAGCCCTGGGTGGGTCGGGGCGCTGATCGGTGGCAGGATGCTTCGTCCCGCTCGCAACTCTCGAGCCCACGTTGCGTCGCAATGATCACCGGCAGCGGTGTGGAGGCAGCCGACGACGCGGCGCAGATGGTCGCCGCGGTGCGGGATGATCCCGCCGGCCGGATCCGTCTTGCCGCCGACGCCTACGCGTTTCACCGCGGGGGTCGGCGGTATCGGCCCTACCGGCGGGCAGTCGTCGCGTTCATGCGGTGGCAGCAGGCACGGAGTGTCCTCAATTCGCTTGACGACGACGTCCCCGGAAGCCCGTGGTGGCGCGCGGTCAACGAGGACCTCCTCCGCGACACCCTCGAGGCGAGGCTGCTCGTAGAGCGCGGCGGGGGAGCCCCGTCGCGGCCCACCGTCGCGCGCTGGGTCAGCTTCTTCGACGCTCCGTCGGCGCAGTCGTGGTACGGGGCGCACAACGCGAGCGTCGTCGCCGGGTACCTCGCGCACTCCTCACTCGCTGCGCTGGAGGTGCCCGCCGAGCGATTCTTCATGAACGTCGTGCTCGTGCGCGTGTTGTACGCGCACGCGCTGGTGCTTGACGGCGACCTCGCGCTCGGTCGGTTGTCATTCCTCGCGCGGCTGATCGGTCACCCTCGGTCGCGGGGTCCGCAGGCGTTGCTTGCAATGAAAGACGTTCTGCCCGAACAGTATCCGATCCAGGAGGCGAGGGTAGAGGAACTCATCGAGAGCGAGAACAGACTCGGCCGGATGGTCGACTACGGTGTGATCGGCGCACGTGTCGACGCTCTATACGCCTCCTCCGCGCGCGCGTTGGGTGAGCCGCTCCTGCTCGACTTGATCATCGACGGAGCGCCCGCCTACGCATGGCCGGCCGATCAACGTCACGTGTGGAAGCCTCCGTCACAGCGGTTGTTCACATCGTTGATCGAATTCCTGACCCGCCCCCGCAACAGCCGCGTGCAGCTCGCTGGTATGGCAGTCGGCATTGCCGGATGAGCCTGTGCGTCGGCTGGGAATGAATCCACGTGAACCGGCATTGATCCGCATCAGCGAGCAATGCACCGGCGAGAGGACGACGACATGACCACATCAAAGCCCTTGGCGGGACGACGAGCGCTGGTGACGGGAGGGTCGCGCGGCATCGGCGCGGAGATCGTGCGGCGCCTGGCCGACGACGGCGCCGCGGTCGCGTTCACCTATGGCGCGTCGGCCGCCGACGCCGACAAGCTGGCCACCGAGGTGGCGGCACGTGGCGGTACCGCCATTGCGATCCAGGCCGACAGCGCCGATCCCGAGCAGGTCGCGAACGCGGTCGACGCGACGGTATCGCGGCTGGGCGGGTTAGACATTCTGGTCAACAACGCCGGCGTCGCCTACATCGGCGGGATCGAGTCGTTCCCGTTGGAGCAGTTCGACCGGTTGGTGGCGATCAACGTCCGCGGCGTGTTCGCCGCGATCCAGCGCGCGGTGCCGCACCTGGGCGACAACGGCCGCATCATCACCATCGGCAGCATCAACGCCGATCGGGTGCCGGTGCCTGGGCTATCGGTGTACGCGATGACGAAGGCCGCCGTCGCCGGGTTGACCCGCGGACTGGCTCGTGAGCTCGGGCCGCGCGGCATCACGGTCAACAACATCCAGCCCGGACCGATCGCCACTGACATGAATCCCGAAGAGGGCGAATTCGCCGATGCCGCAAGGCAAGTCATCGCGCTGGGCCGCTATGGCCGTCCGCGCGACGTCGCCAGCGTGGTCAGCTATCTCGCCGGACCGGAATCTGCGTTCATCACCGGCGTCAACTGGGACGTCGACGGCGGATTCGCCGCGTAGCCCGGCTGAGTGTCACAGCCGTGGCAGGCCGACAGACACTGCGCGGTTCAACGCCCAGGCTCGGCATCATCCACGATCAGATTGATCCGAGTTAGCACCGGGCGAGATCCAGTGCGCGTTCGGATTCGCAGACAACGACCATTCGCTAGGCTCCTCGATGTCAGGGTCACATCGCGAATCAGGAGCCCACTATGAACGCCGATGCGAAGGGAAGTGGGGAAGACGCCCGTCGGCTACGGGAGTTCACCGCAATTTCTCGGACGACGACCTGGAGCGTCTCGTCCGAGCAGCACAGCGCACCTCGACGTCCGCGCCATGGCCGCTGATTCATGAGCAGACTCCGTCGGACGCCTGCTACATCCTGCTCAGCGGGGAGGCAGGGGTGTACGTCGGCCGGGACCGCGTTG
>DASWBF010000264.1:0-6024 GCA_036390735.1 Mycobacterium sp.
TCGCGATCAGGATTCCGCGTAGTGCATCCATCGCGGTGTAGAGGAAGTCCAGCATCGGCTTGTGGATCTCGTCGGGAACAAACTCGGCGACCGCCGTCATCAAGTTGGTCGCCACGATCGACTCGAACTTGGCGACTTCGCGGCCGAGCGCCGGATCGGTGCGGCCGGCGACCCACAATTCAACTGCGGCAACGAACATCGGGCCTTGGTGAAGGTCCCACAGCAGGTCGAGCACCTCGCCGATGGGGTCTTCGGTGGTCGCCAGATCAGCGACATTGCCGACGGCTGCCGCCGTGCGTTTGGCAGCGAGATGCTGAAGCGCGGCGATCACCAGATCGTTCTTGGAGCCGAAGTGGTGCACCTGTGCACCCCGCGTCACGCCGGCCATCTCAGCGACCCGCGGCGTCGTCGTCCCTGTGTTGCCGTAGCGGACCAGGCACTCGATCGTCGCGTCCAGCAACCGTGCGCGGGTCTCAGCGCTGCGCTGTTCCTGCGTGCGGCGCGTCGGCGTCGGAGTCGCCACACAAGATACATACCAGTATGTATGTAAGTTTGCCAGGGCTCTCCCTTGATTTCGCCAGACTCTCCGGTCCCTGCGATGATGGGCAGAACTGGACGGAAAAGGGGGACCCGTCATGCGCGAGGTCAAATTCGTCGAACTGCACGGCGACCGGGTCGCGTACCGCGATGAGGGCAACGGCGAGGCACTGCTGTTGATCCACGGCATGGCCGGCAGCTCGGAAACCTGGCGCGCTGTGCTGCCGCGACTGGCGAAGAAATACCGAGTGGTCGCGCCGGATCTTCTCGGCCATGGCCAGTCGGCGAAGCCCCGAGGCGACTACTCGCTCGGCGCGTTCGCGGTATGGCTGCGCGACTTCCTCGACGAGCTGGGCATCACCCACGCCACGATCGTCGGCCACTCGCTCGGCGGCGGCGTTGCGATGCAGTTCGTGTATCAACACCCCGACTACTGCCGCCGACTGGTCCTCATCTCCAGCGGCGGACTGGGCCCCGACGTCGGCGCGATCCTGCGGCTATTGTCGGCCCCCGGAGCCGAGTTCGTGCTACCGATCGTCGCGCCTCGGCCCGTGCTCAACGTCGGCAACAAGCTGCGGTCGTGGCTGAGTTCGGCCGGAATCCATTCGCCGCGGGGTGCCGAAATCTGGAGCTCGTACACGTCGCTGGCGGACAGGCAGACGCGGCAGTCGTTCCTGAAGACGCTGCGCTCGGTGGTCGACCATCGCGGGCAGGCGGTCAGCGCGCTCAACCGCTTGAAGCTGCGGGCCGACCTACCCATGATGGCGATCTGGGGCGACAGCGATGGCATCATCCCTGTCGACCACGCCTATGCCGCCCAGAAGGCGCGTCAGGACAGCCGGCTGGAGGTGCTGCCGGGCATCGGCCACTTCCCACAGGTGGAAGCCCCGTTCGAGGTGGTAGATCTGATCGAGGACTTCGTCAGCACCGCCGACCGGGCGACTGTGGCGAGCGAGCAGCCTCAGCCCTAGGCGGTCGGCTCTTCGGCCGAACCCTCCTGCTTCTCCTGCTCTCGCTCACTGGGCTTGCCCGGCACGTCCTTCGCCTCACGCTCGCCCATGACGTTCTCGTCAAGGTCGTCGACGATTTTCTCCAGCTCTTGGTCCCGGTTGGGTTGCGCGGATTCCCTCATCTCGCTCTCATCGCTAGTACGTCGGGCCGACAGCCGACCCGAGGGTGCGTGGTCAAGTCTCCACGGTGTGACCTGTAACCGTCCACTTACCCGCGCCGCCTATGGTTGAACCGTCATGAAAGTCGACTTCACTCTCGCCGGCCAGCCTGGTGACTGGGATATGGCGGTGTCAGCCGAGCAACGCGGCTACGACTGCGCGTGGCTTCCGGAGATCGGCCATGATCCTTTCCCGTTGCTTGCGATCGCGGCGAGTAAGACGGACAGAATCCAGCTTGGCACTGCGATTGCGGTGACGTTCGCGCGCAATCCCATGTCAATGGCGTTGGTGGCCAATGACTTACAGCTGTACTCTCAGGGCCGCTTCCTGCTTGGGGTGGGCTCACAGGTGAAAGCCCATATCACCAAGCGCTTCTCAATGCCTTGGTCCGCTCCGGCCGAGCGCATGCGCGAGTTCATCCTTGCGATGCGGGCGATTTGGCACAGCTGGGCCATTGGCGAGGAACTGCATTTCGTCGGCGAGCACTACCGCCACACCCTGATGACCCCGTTCTTCAACCCCGGGCCCAACCCGTTCGGCAACCCGCCGGTGATCCTCGCCGGAGTGGGGCCGAAGATGACGCGGGTGGCCGGTGAGGTGGCCGACGGGTTCTTCCTGCACGGGTTCACCACCGAGCGCTATCTGCGGGAGGTGACGTTGCCGGCGCTGCGAGAAGGACGGGCCGCGGCCGGCAAGGACGACCTCGACGGGTTCGAGATCTGCGGGCTGCCGTTCATCGTCACCGGTATCAACGAAGACGAGGTCCGGGCCGCCGACGCCGCGGCGCGCGCGCAGATCGCGTTCTACGGCTCGACGCCCGCATACCGCCCGGTGCTGGACTTGCACGGCTGGGGGCATCTGGGCGAGGAGCTCAACCAGATGTCCAAGCGCGGTCAATGGAGCGAGATGGGCAGTCGGATAACCGACGAGATGCTGCACGAGTTCGCGATCGTCGCCCCGCCCGATCAGGTCGCCGAACGGTTACTCGCGATGTATTCAGATGTGTTCACCCGCACCGGGTTCTACGCGCCGTACCGGGTGGCGGACGGCTTCTGGGACCCGATCAAGGCCACGCTGCAAGCTGCCTAGCCGCCAGGACGTCAGTCAACGCTCGTCGGCGCGTCGGACACCTTCACCAGACGCACCTCCGGCCGGGCGGGAACCTCGTCGGCGAGGAACCACCGGAAGGCGAGGTTTCCCCGCGGATAGTCAAGCGTGGTAACAGAATTCGGATGCGTCGTCATTCCGCGGGAGACGACCACCGTCACCGAGCCGTCCGCGTTGGTCGTCGCGCTGTAGCCGTTGACCGACGTTCGCGCATCGGTGACACACGGGCCGGCCATGAATTGGTTCCACACCACCAGGTTCCAGAACCGGCACGACGGCGGCCGGTGGGTGATCACCAGCGCCTCGTCCTCCTCGAGCACGAAACTGCCGTAGGCGTAGCAGGCGTCGCGCGCCGACCACCCAAAGTTGGCGTCCGGCACCTGGTAGGGGTCGGCGAATTGATTTGCGGCTTGGGAGATCTCGTGCCCAAATGTGTGCGCGTCGTCCACCCGCACACCGACGGTCAGCGGCACGATCGCGAACATGGTCCGCAGCCAGGCGGCGCTGGTCCTCAAGGCTGCGGCGGTTTCGGCATCGCCATGCCGGATCGGATCGGGTTCGTCGAGCGCCTCGATCCGCCAGCTGACGGGCCGGCCGGTCAGCGGGTCGGCCTGGTAGTCACGGGTCATCAGCACGGCGGCGTCGGGCGTCGGCCCGATCTCGAACGAGAAGTTGCCGTCCTTGTCGATGTCGAGATCGTCGTCGCGCACGATCGCCACGATCCGGTCTGACCACGCGCCGGGCGACGGTTCGTTGTAGGCGGTCACCGAGAAATAGACGCTGTCGCCTCGGTTGCCGCTGATGCGATATCGGCGCTCGGGATCGACTGGGCACATGAAGTAGTAGGCATCGGTGTTGTCGCCTCCCCACCGTCGGTCGCGTCGGAACGGCGTGTTCACTTCGACGAAGATCGGCCGGCTCGGCTCGGCGAAGAGGTAGGTGTCGAAGGCCACGCCCAACGTGGTGGCCAGCATGCGGTAGCCATCGGCAATGTGCCGGTCGTCGGTGACGGCGCGGTCACCCGCGAGGAACGTGCGGTCGAGACTGCCCAGGGTGTCGAGCAGTTCGCGCCATGCCGCAGTGGATTCGTTCATGCGCTGATTCCTCTCATGATCAGGGTGGCCGTGCGCTCCACCCACGCGTCGTCGAGTTCCGCGCCGCGGGTGAGTAGCGCCATCAACGTGATGCCGGCGAGTGCTTCGGACAGATCGGCCGCGGTCACGCCGGGCCGCACCTCGCCCCGCGCCGCGGCGTCGTTCAGTCGCTCGGTCAGACCGCGCGACAGGATGTCGCCGAACCGCTTCAGCAGCTTGGCGTGCAAGGTGAGGTCCGCGGCCATCTCGCCGACGAGTCCGGGTATTGCCGCGCGCGCCGCCGGCGCGGTCAGCACGGCCATCGCGCGGCGCACCATCTCGCGCACGTCGCCGGCCAGCGTCCCGGTGTCAGGAAGCTCGGTCTCGCGGTTCATCGGGAACACCGCCTCGTGCACGAGGTGCGCCTTGCTCGGCCAACGCCGGTAGATCGCCGGCTTGCTGGTGCCGGCGCGACGAGCGATCGCGTCGACCGAAAGCGCGGCGTATCCGGTTTGGCCGAGGAGTTCGACCGTCGCATCCAACACCGCACCGTCGATGCGTGGATTTCGGGGGCGGCCTAGGTCTGTCGTCATTACGTAACGCACAGTAACATAAGTCGACATGACCCACGCTGCAGCTCTCGTCCAGCTCGACGACCTCACCAAGCCCCGCTTCAGTCCCGAGGCGGAGCAGATCCGCGACCTCATGGCTTCGATGGCGGCCGACTGTCCGCTCGACGCCGACGCCCTGCACGCCAGAGCCGTTGCGGACACTGGCCTCGACGATTTCGGCGCCGACGACTACCGGGAGCGCCTCGACGTCTACCTCGCGGCACTGCACGAGATCAGCGGCATGCACGGGGCCGGGATCGTGAACTTCTACAGCCAAACGCTGCAGCTGCTGAAGAACCGCTTGCTGCTCACTGACCTACTCAAGCGGCACCCCGAGATCCACGACATCGAGCTCGCGCCGCCGGTCGTCATCGCGGGTCTGCCCCGCAGCGGCACCACGCATCTGCACAACCTGCTGGCGGCCGCGCCGACGTTCCGCACGTTGCCGTATTGGGAAAGCGTCGAGCCGTTTCCGCTGCCGGCCGAGGTTGGTGTCGAGCCGGATCCGCGCCGGGTGCGGATGGATGCTGCGGTCGGGTTCATGGACGTCGTGATGCCGCATTTCCGGCTCATGCACGAGATGACCACCGACCATGTCCACGAGGAGATTCAGCTGCTCGCGAACGACTTCTCGACGATGCTGTTCGAATCCCTTGGGCACGTTCCCCGTTGGCGCGACTATTACCTATCCCACGACCAGACAAGCCATTACGAGCATCTCGCCACCCAACTCAAAGCGCTGCAGTTCCTGCGCGGCGGCCGGCGCTGGCTGCTGAAGTCACCGCAGCACCTCGAGCAGCTGCCAGTGCTGGACCGCGTGTTCCCCGGCGTGATCGTCGTGGTCACGCATCGCGATCCGGTGCCGATCGTGCTGTCGATGATCGCGATGATCACCTACTCGGCGCGCATGCACCGCAGCCCGGTGCCCGTGCAGGAGATCGCTGCCTACTGGGTCGACCGCCTCGAGCTCATGCTTGGCGCGCTCGTGCGGGATCGGGATGTCATCGGGCCGGAGCGCTCCGTCGACGTCCGCTTCGACGACTTCATGGCCGACGAGCTGGGGATCGCCAACCAGGTGTACGCTTTGGCCGGTGAGCCGATGAGCGACGAAACACGTTGCGCGATAGCCGATTACCTCGCCGGGCACCGGCGAGGGCGGCTCGGCCAGGTGGCGACGTCATGCGAGATGTTCGGGCTCGACGAGCACGACCTGCACGGTCGTTTCGCACCGTACGTCGAGCGCTTTTTGTCCTAGTTCGACTGCGTCGTGGGTCCGGCGGACGACCCGGGCGGCGTATCGGTGTTCGACGGTTTGTTCGCACCGTTCGTAATGCTGTCAGCCAGATGGTTGAGACCGGACGTGAAGTCGCCAATCGCCTGCCGCAAAGGGCTTTTGGTACCGGTGGACGACGAAGTGGTCGGCTTATTGCCGCCTAGGACTGGCTTGAACCCGTTGGAAATGTCAAACGGGTTCGTGCTCGGCTTGGACACCTGCGGCAGTGACCCCGCCGGCGAAGTGCTCACCAA
>DASWBF010000265.1:0-6226 GCA_036390735.1 Mycobacterium sp.
CACGATGCCTCTGGAAAGCGGTGACGACCCCGTTCGTCGCCCGCCGATGGGGAAAGGCGCAAGCCGAATCTCTCAGGCGCCCGGTACCGGGTCAAAGACAGAGGGAGAGGACAAGCCGTCCTCTGCCGCCGTCAGGAGTCCCGCTAGTGTCCACCGCATTCGCCGAGCGCCACATCGGTCCCAGCGACGACGACGTCGCCACGATGCTGAACGTCATCGGTGTCGATTCGCTCGACGAACTGGCGGCGAAGGCCGTCCCGACGGGAATCCTGGACGCGCTGCAGGGCGACGTCGCACCCGGTCTGGACGTGCTGCCACCTGCGGCCAGCGAGGAGGAGGCGTTCACCGAACTGCGGCGCCTCGCCGACGCCAACACCGTCCCGGTGTCGATGATCGGCCAAGGCTACTTCGACACGCTGACGCCTGCGGTGTTGCGGCGCAACATCATTGAGAACCCGGCCTGGTACACCGCGTACACGCCGTACCAGCCGGAGATCAGCCAGGGCAGGCTCGAGGCGCTGCTGAACTTCCAGACGATGATCGCCGACCTGACCGGTCTGGAGATCGCCAATGCGTCGATGCTCGACGAGGGCACCGCCGCCGCGGAGGCGATGACGCTGATGCACCGTGCCGCCCGCGGCGCGTCGAACCGGCTCGCCGTCGACACCGACCTGTACCGCCAGACGGCGGCCGTGCTGGACACGCGCGCGGAACCGCTGGGCATCGAGATCGTCACCGCAGACTTGCGTGACGGCTTGCCCGACGGCGAGTTCTTCGGCGTGATCGCGCAAGTTCCCGGCGCCAGCGGCGCAGTGGCCGACTGGACTGCCCTCGTCGACGCGGCGCACGAGCGCGGCGCGCTGGTGGCGCTGGGTGCCGATTTGCTGGCGCTGACTTTGATCATCCCGCCCGGCGAGGTCGGCGCCGACGTCGCGTTCGGCAGTGCCCAACGCTTCGGCGTGCCAATGGGTTTCGGCGGCCCACATGCCGGATACCTCGCGGTGCACAGCAAGCACGCCCGCCAGTTGCCGGGCCGGCTGGTCGGGGTGTCCGTAGACGCGGATGGCTCGCCGGCGTTCAGATTGTCGCTGCAGACCCGCGAGCAGCACATCCGGCGCGACAAGGCGACCAGCAACATCTGCACCGCCCAGGTTCTGCTGGCGGTGCTGGCCGCGATGTACGCCAGCTACCACGGCGCCGACGGGCTGAAGTCGATCGCGCGCCGGGTGCACGGCCACGCCCGCGCGCTGGCCGCCGGTCTGTCGGCGGCGGATGTCGAGGTGGTGCACCGGTCGTTCTTCGACACCGTGCTCGCCCGGGTGCCCGGCCGTGCCGCGGAGATCCACGAGGCGGCCAAGTCGCGCGGGATCAACATCTGGATGGTCGACGACGACCACGTGTCCGTGTCGTGCGACGAGGCCACAACCGATACCAGCATCGGCCACGTGCTGGACGCATTCAAGGCCACTCCCGTCGACGACGTGTTCGACGGACCTGAGATTGCTACCCGCACAAGCGAATTCCTGACACATCCCGCGTTCACGCGCCACCGCACCGAAACCGAGATGATGCGCTACCTGCGGGCGCTGTCCGACAAGGACATCGCGTTGGACCGCAGCATGATTCCGCTCGGGTCGTGCACGATGAAACTCAACGCGGCCGCCGAGATGGAGCCCATCACGTGGCCGGAGTTCGCCCGTCAGCACCCGTTCGCGCCCGAAACGGACACGCCGGGACTGCGCCGGCTGATCTCCGATCTCGAGACTTGGCTGGCGGACATGACCGGGTACGACGCGGTGTCGCTGCAGCCCAATGCCGGCTCGCAGGGGGAGTACGCCGGGCTGCTCGCGATCCACGCGTACCACGCCGGCCGCGGCGAGCCGCACCGCGACGTGTGCCTGATCCCGTCCAGCGCGCACGGCACCAACGCCGCGTCGGCCGCGCTGGCCGGCATGCGGGTGGTGGTGGTCGCGTGCCGCCAGAACGGCGACGTTGACCTCGATGATCTGCGCGCCAAAGTCGCTGAGCACGCGAAAGACCTAGCCGCGCTGATGATCACGTATCCGTCCACCCATGGGGTGTACGAGCACGACATCGCCGACATCTGCGCCGCGGTGCACGACGCGGGCGGGCAGGTGTATGTCGACGGCGCGAACCTCAACGCGCTCGTCGGACTGGCCCGTCCGGGCCGGTTCGGCGGCGACGTCAGCCACCTCAACCTGCACAAGACGTTCTGCATCCCGCACGGTGGCGGCGGGCCGGGCGTCGGGCCGGTCGCGGTGCGCGAGCATCTGCGGCGCCACCTGCCGGGCCACCCCCTCGCCGACGAACTCAGCGACGAGCCTCCGGTGTCGTCGGCCCCGTATGGCTCGGCGTCGATCCTGCCCATCACCTGGGCCTACATCCGCATGATGGGCGCCTCAGGCCTGCGTGCGGCGTCGTTGACCGCGATCGCATCGGCCAACTACATCGCCCGCCGTCTCGACGAGTACTACCCGGTGCTCTACACCGGCGAGAACGGCATGGTGGCCCACGAGTGCATCCTGGATTTGCGCGGCATCACCAAGGCCACTGGCGTCACGGTCGACGATGTCGCAAAGCGGCTGGCGGACTTCGGCTTTCACGCGCCGACGATGAGTTTTCCGGTGCCCGGCACATTGATGGTCGAGCCAACCGAAAGCGAGAGCTTGGCCGAGGTCGACGCATTCTGCGACGCGATGATCGCGATCCGCGCCGAGATCGACAAGGTCGGTTCTGGCGAGTGGTCCGCCGATGACAACCCGCTGCGCGGCGCCCCGCACACCGCCGCCTGCCTGCTCGTGGACACGTGGGAGCACCCCTACACCCGCGAACAGGCCGCCTACCCGCTCGGTCGGGGCTTTCGAACGAAGGTGTGGCCGCCGGTACGTCGCATCGACGGCGCGTACGGCGACCGGAATTTGGTGTGCTCGTGTCCTCCGGTGGAGGCGTTCGCCTGAAGTACTGTCACCGACATGCTTCCCGCGAGCGTGGCCGAGTGGCACGACGGCGGGCGCTGGATTTCGACGAGCGTGGGCAACGTGTTCACCCGCTCCGCTGAAGGCGCCGGCCCGACGATCCTGCTGCTGCACGGCTATCCGTCCAGTTCGTATGACTTCCGGAACGTCGTGCCGCACCTCGCCGGCCGCGCGTGGGTGACGATGGACTTTCTCGGCTTCGGCCTGTCGGACAAGCCGAGGCCACACCGCTACAGCCTGCTGGAGCAGGCCGACCTGGTGCAGACCGTGGTCGCCGAGACCACGTCTGGACCCATGGTGGTGCTCGCACACGACATGGGGACGTCGGTGGCCACCGAGCTGCTGGCACGAGACATCCACGGCCGCTTGCCTTTTGAGCTGCAGCGCGCGGTACTCACCAACGGCAGCGTGATATTGAAACGGGCCAGCCTGCGGCCGAGTCAGAAGCTGCTGCGCAGCCGGCTGGGGCCGGCGTTCGCGCGGCTGATCAACCGGCAGGGGTTCACCCGTGGCTTCGGCAAGCTGTTCTCACAAGACCATCCGCTGTCGGCGGAGGAGGCTGCGGCGCAGTGGGCGCTGTTGTCGCACAACGGCGGTCACCGCATCGCCCATCTGCTGATCTCCTACCTCGACGAGCGCGAGCGGTACGCGCAGCGCTGGCACGGCGCGGTGCGCGACTGGCCGAAGCCGCTTGGGTTTCTGTGGGCATTGAAGGACCCGGTGGCAACGACGAACGTGCTCGACGGGCTGCGCGAGCTACGGCCGTCGGCGCCGGTCATCGAGCTGCCGGGGCTGGGCCATTACCCGCAGGTGGAGGACCCTGACGCGTTCACCGCAGGCGCGTTGAGGCTGCTCACCGAGTCGTGACTGTCAGCCGAACACGTCGTTGAGCGTGACTGTCTGCAGGCCGCGGCTCGCAATGATGTCGAGCAGTTGCGGGTAGGTGTGGGTGACGGGCGGCAGGTTGGCGTGGGCGAGCACGATCTGTTGACCGACAAACGCCTGGTTGGCGTAGTTGACCAGTTGCTGTTCGTTGATCACTCGTGAGTCACCGATCGTCGCGCTCCACAACGTGATCGTGGGATAGCCGAGATCGGCCGCGATCTTGTCCGTCGCGGCGTTGTGCACTCCGTACGGCGGACGAAAATACGGGGTGCCGTCCACGCCGTAGGTGTTCTGCAGAAAATCCTTGTTGCGCTGGATCTGATCGGTGGCTGCGGCCGGGCTGACCCGGGTGACATAGGGATGCGACCAGGTGTGATTGCCCAGCTGAACCTGGCCGGAGTCGACCATCGGCCGCAGCTGCGGCGCGTTGATCGACCATGACGCGTTCGCGCCGTTGACGAAAAACGTCAATCGTGTGCCGCTGTCACGACAGAACGCCGCGAACGCTGACACCACATCGGTGCTCGCGCCGTCGTCGACAGTAAGCGCCAACAGGTTTCCGTCGCCGGGCAGACGGGTGAGCACGCCGGTCGGCGGCGGTATCCGGCCGGTCGGCGCGGTGGGCCGTGCATGCGCGGCCGCCGGCCGGGTCATCGCCGCCAACACCCCGAACGCAACGGCTTTCATCAATGTGCGTCGATCGATGCTCGACACATGCTCACCGTAACGATCCGGCGCGGCGGCGACGTGTCCTTGAGCTGCCAGTTCGCTGTGTGGTTTCTGGCACTCGGGTGGTGGCCGCGCCGACCCTTGCGAAATGTTTCGCCAACGGCTCGCGCCGCATAGCATCGGGGGCGACCAACGTCGGATGTCCAGGGAAGAGCCATGACCGCAGAAGCGTCCGCACCGCCACTGATTCAGCCAAGGCGACCCTTCCCCGCGCGTCTGGGTCCTAAGGGCAATCTGATCTACCGGGTGATCACTACGACCGATCACAAGTTGATCGGGATCATGTACATGGTCGCCTGCATGGTGTTCTTCTTCATCGGCGGGCTGATGGCGCTGCTGATCCGCGCCGAGTTGGCGGTGCCCGGGCTGCAGTTCTTGTCCAACGAGCAGTACAACCAGTTGTTCACCATGCACGGCACGGCGATGCTGCTGTTTTATGCGACTCCGATCGTGTTCGGCTTCGCCAATATCGTGTTGCCGCTGCAGATCGGGGCGCCCGATGTGGCGTTCCCGCGGCTGAATGCGTTGTCGTTTTGGCTGTTTGTGTTCGGGGCGCTGATCGCGCTGTCCGGGTTCATCACCCCGGGGGGTGCGGCGGATTTCGGCTGGACGGCCTACAGCCCGTTGACCGATGCCATCCACAGTCCGGGTGCGGGCGGTGACCTGTGGATTTTGGGGTTGGGCGTGGGTGGTCTGGGCACCATCCTGGGCGGGGTCAACATGATCACGACGATCATCTGCATGCGCGCCCCGGGTATGACGATGTTTCGGATGCCGATCTTCACCTGGAACATTCTGGTGACCAGCATTCTGGTGCTGCTGGTGTTCCCGCTGCTGACCGCGGCGTTGTTCGGGCTGGCCGCCGACCGTCACCTGGGCGCGCACATCTATGACCCGGCCAACGGCGGTGCGATTTTGTGGCAGCACCTGTTCTGGTTCTTCGGCCACCCCGAGGTGTACATCATCGCGCTGCCGTTCTTCGGCATCGTGACCGAGGTGTTCCCGGTGTTTTCCCGCAAGCCGCTGTTCGGCTACACCACGATCGTGTACGCCACGTTCAGCATCGCCGCGCTGTCGATGGCGGTGTGGGCGCACCACATGTTCGCCACCGGCGCGGTGCTGTTGCCGTTCTTCTCGTTCATGACGTTTTTGATCGCGGTGCCCACCGGGATCAAGTTCTTCAACTGGATCGGCACGATGTGGAAGGGCCAGTTGACGTTCGAGACGCCGATGTTGTTCGCGATCGGCTTCTTGGTGACGTTCCTGCTCGGTGGGCTGTCGGGGGTGCTGCTGGCCAGCCCGCCGATCGACTTCCACGTCACCGACAGCTACTTTGTGGTGGCGCACTTCCACTACGTGCTGTTCGGCACGATCGTGTTCGCCACCTTCGCCGGGGTGTATTTCTGGTTCCCGAAGATGACCGGCCGGATGCTCGACGAGCGGATGGGCCGGCTGCATTTCTGGCTGACGCTGATCGGCTTTCACACCACGTTCTTGGTGCAGCACTGGGTGGGCAACGAGGGCATGCCCCGCCGCTACGCCGACTACCTGCCCACCGACGGCTTCGAGACGCTCAACATCGTGTCCACCATCGGCTCATTCATCCTGGGCGCCTC
>DASWBF010000266.1:0-1564 GCA_036390735.1 Mycobacterium sp.
GACGAGAAGCCGCGAATCGTGTTGCGGCGCGTACACACCGACGTCGTTGACGATCGTCTCACAGGGGTCGGGGAAGGTAATCGTCACCGGATGCTCGCATCCGACGAGTGAAGAAACACGATCATGCTGGCCTTTCGACGACGGTCTCAGGATCGATCGGGTAATTAATGCCCTCGAAAACCTGACCTCAAACCCACGTCAGACGAGTGTCACACTTCAGCAGTGTTTGTCGGGTCGGCCGTTCGGGCACCCGGCAGGCGCGAAAGCGTCCGACATCGTTGCGTTGCCCCTTCAGTTGGGATCGGCCGTTCGCCGCCGGCGGGTGTTTCATCCCGTGGGGGTGATGGCGAAAGGTTCTTTCGAGCGACTCGCACCGCCCGGCGAGGGACTGCCGGTGGAGTCGTCGGAGGTGGTGGGTCGCGTGTCGAAAGGCATCGGCCTGCCCGGTGGCCTGCCCGACATCATCGGGCTCGCGATCCGCATTCCGCCGCAACCGTTCGCGGCGACGCCGTGGGACATCTTGATGGCGTCGGCCGGCTCCGGCGTTCTCACCCGGTTCGCGTTGCGGCCGGTCACGTCGTGGCACGCGCCGATGTCGAGCCTGATGCCGCTGCGCTACGACGGGAAGTACTGGTGGGTCCGTGCGAAGCTGACGTCCGATCTGGACGCGGAGGGGCTCTCGCTCGACGACGTCGCCGAGCAGATCGATCGCGACGGTGTGGAGTTCGAACTCGGCCAGGCCGCCGGGATTAACGACTTCGAACCGCTCGCCCGGGTGCATTCAATGAAGTCCTGCCCGCTGGCCCGTCGAACGAGGTCGCGTTCGACCCGACGATCCACACTGCGCCCGGCCCCAAGCTCGCGCCGGAATGGCTGACCGACATCCGCCGGCGCGCGTACGAGCGCAGCCGTGAGGGTCGCCCCGACTCCGCCTGAGCCACAAGCTGTTTCAGTGCTGGGGTGCGGCCTCGCGCAGCTTGGCCAGCAGCGGTTCGGCCGCCTCTGCGAGGAAGCGGTCCTGGCCGTCGTCACCGATCTGCACCAAGGCGATGTCGGTGAACCCGGCCTCCCAGTACTCGCGGACGGCGTCGACGATCGCGTCGAGATCCGGCCCGCACGGAATGCTCTCCGCCACGTCCTCCGGGCGCACGAACTGCGTCGCCGCAGCGAAGCCCGCGGTGGTCGGCAGGTCGGCGTTGACGTGCCAGCCGCCGGCGAACCAGCGGAACTGATCGTGTGCCCGCTTCACGGCGGTGTCCCCGTCGGGATCCCAGGACACCGGGATCTGACCGATCACCCGGCCATGACCCGGCAGCCCGGTCGCCTGCCGTGCGTGCTGCCACGCACGGACCAGGCCCTCGTCCGGCTCAACCGCGATCAGGTGGTCACCGATCGGCGCGAACATGTGCACCGACTTCTCCCCCGACACGGCGATCCCGACCGGCACGGGAGTCTCCGGAACGTCCCATAGCCGCGCGGAATCGACCTCGTAAAAGGGCCACCCGCGGGCACTGTCAACTTGAGGTCGCGTGGACGTTCTGCTAACCACATACTAACTTGACTT